>NZ_ACPC01000008.1:0-97384 GCF_000175075.1 Bacillus sp. m3-13 | reverse complement strand
ATAATTTTTTCTCCCGATATCATATGCGGTAGATGCTTTGTTGAATTATAAAACCCTACCAAATATAGAATTCCGTACACATTGAGAATGGTAAAGACCCACGCAATAACTTCATTCCACTTTTGCAAAAGATAATGAAAAAGTACGCCTTCTCCAGTTATCAATATAGCAAAAACAATAATGAACGTTTTCATCTCTGAAGTTCGATGGTAAGTAAATGCTTTTCCATTATGGTCGACTGTTCTAGATTTCTCAATCCAAACTAGTAATGAATAATAAAAAACATTGAGTTCCGTAATAACAAACTCTACTAAAAATGATTTACCTAACTTCTGCTCCAAGACGATTCTAATATTATTGCTGAAATCTATCCCAGTCCTATTTTTTAAAACTTGATAACGCCTTTTATCACACTAAAAATAATGTATGTTACAATGCATGCTTCTAGTGCTATCACTAACCAGAACAGGTCGCTTAAATATGACCTACTCCAAAGTAGTAATAGCCCTAGAGCAAGTAACAGAATGATTTTTCTAATCTTCATAACCCCGCTTTAATAGAGAATATTAGTAACTACACCCTACGCCCAGCATAGTCAGGAAAAATCCGATCACCAATAAAATCAGTGTGGCCTTCGCAAAGTTCCTCAAGCTTTCGTTGTGATCACCAAATGCCAGAACCAATAGAACGACGAACCCCACAAATGGGATTGCGATAAGAATTAAAACAACAATCCAAGTCCCAAGTGTTACCTCACTCGTATCCCAGCTGTGGCGAGTTGGAGTGGGACCGCGGCTATCAAAATCAGGTTGTTTGTAGTTATAATCATTGTAATCCAATGACATCCTCCTCTCATTCTCGAAAACTATTTGAATATCTCTAACCAAGCCGGATAATCAAATTGTCCTTGTGAAATTTGAAAGAACCTTCCATAGACCCCTAAATGGGTAATACCGTGTTCCCCAGCAACTACTGGTGTATAGGCAGAAAAGAGAAAGAAGTTCACCCGTTCCACTTTCATTTCCATCCCATCCGGAAGCTTTTCATAAGATGGCTCACCTGTCATCTCAAGGTACTCTTTCTCTCTGGGGTTAGTAAGTACAGCAACCACTAGCAAGGTAAACACTAAAAACAACAAACTATATTTCTTCACTCTCATCACATCCCAAAACGGCTAAAGTGCCTTCTCAATCCCTCACCTAAAATATTAAACGTCAAAATAACATACATAATCGCAAACGCTGCAGCAGCTGGAATCCACACGGCTGTATAGATATCTTTACGGGCATCTCCTAAAATGGTCGGCCAGTTGAAGCTTGTGTTGACCAGGTCATACATCCCGCCAGGCGGAACCTCCACAAATTGCATCGTAATAAAAATCGAGAAGATTCCAAGCTGGCCGATAATCAACGCCACTCTTCCAATATCAAAGCAAAAATTAACCAACATGGTTGGCAGCAACGTCGGCAAGAAGTGATTCTTGGCAATGCCAAAATTCGATAACCCAACTGTGCGAGCCGCATCAACATACGGTTTATTTTTTACATGAATCAATTGATCCCGAATTGTCACGCCAACACGCCCCACTTCCACCAATGCTATGCTGAAAATAACAATCCAGAACCTATTTTCTGCATAAATCAAAAGTGGTAGATTAAACGCCAAAATGGCAAAGAAAATGACTGGCATACTAGAAAAAATCTGATCCCACACGTTAAGGAAATTGGAGATAAAGCGTCCCCCGAGCGATGCAATTGCACCAAGCACAACGCCTACAACATAACGAATGCTAGTAATTAAAAAAATGAGCAACAATGTATCTTTTGCACCCATGACAAGAAGACTTACCATGTTTCTGCCTTCATGGTCAGAGCCCAGCGGAAAGTCTGCTGATGGAGGGAAAGGTGCTGAAACAATACCCCCAGCCTCTGGAAAGATCAATCGTTTCCCTTCTAATCCCTCTTTTACATAGGAAAAAGAGGACCCGAATGCCGCCACCAGAATTAACAAAAACAGAAAAAACCCTCCGGCCCAAAGCGCTGTATTTTTCCGCATCCCTTACGCTCCTTTCTGGCTGAGCTTTGTCAGCATAATCATTTTTACAATATGAACGACAAGCACCGTTGCTATAAAACAAAGTGCGAAACCAAAAACGAGTCCCGCTTCAATGTCTGAAGTGCCGAATCCAACGGTATTCTGTCTTCCACCTAATGCCACAAACATCCGGTTCCCTGCCCCAGCATAGCCGGTCAAGTACTCCACCATCAGCATGTTCGAGATAACCACCATCATGATGGTCGGCAGGTGGGCAATTAAATCAAGCGCGCTGTTCCTCATTATATGACGGTTAATAACCTGCCTGGCTTTAAATCCTTTCGCAAAAGCCGTTCGGATATAGTCCTGACCATCTTGATTCAGGAGCGAAACACATGTCATACGCGCAACATACATCGT
The DNA here is from genome assembly GCF_000175075.1 of Bacillus sp. m3-13. NCBI lineage: Bacteria > Bacillati > Bacillota > Bacilli > Caryophanales > Bacillaceae > Bacillus > Bacillus sp. m3-13. The sequence goes on along the minus strand of NZ_ACPC01000008.1, from coordinate 94,930 downwards.
TGGATAAATGGAAACAAGTAATGCCGGCGCGGCAAAGCTGTACCAATTCTTATTGCTGAAAATCATCCCCATCGGCAAATAATAGAATGCTAGATAAAAAGCGATAATTACGACGAAAAAGTCAGGAATCGACTGAAAAAGCCACGTCGTTCCGTTCCCAAGCAGATTCTTTTTCGTGTATGTATTGCGGTAATCAAAAATCCCCTTTAAAATGCCGAAAATTATGCTGACCACAAATCCAATCATGATAATAAGTAAACTTTTCGGATAGTATCGGATTAGTTCTTTTTCCACCGAAGTCTGTGAGAACATCGTTCCACCAAGACTCTGGTGCTCCCATATATGCTGAAAGAACTGTACGATGTTTGATTTGTACACTTCGAAAAATAGAGAAAGTTGAAACCCTTGAAATGCTCCATCTTCTAGATTCATAGGGATTTCTCCGTAGTACCCTCCTCTTGGGAAAAAAATGAGCAGGATAGTGAAAATCAAAGCTAAAATAACGGAAACAGACAACTTGAGTGATTCTTTCTTGAGTTCCATTAGATCCCCCTTTTTTAAAACATTCAGTCTTTTACTTTGTGTATCTCCAATTATTTCAAAATAGTTCGTAATACTCAATTGTTTTTTGAAGATTTTGTTAAAAGTAAATTAGAGGTTGTTTACATTTCATCACATTTAAGGAGAACAACTAAAAACACTCCAAAATGATGGAGTGTTACTTATAACATGTTTTATTGTACTATTGTAGTGCTGTGAACAGGGCTTTGGGAATATAGACGTTTTCTATTTGACCTTTCCCCCTATTTCACTACCGCTTCGGGCGTATAGACGCGTTCTATTTGACCTTTTCACCTATTTCGTCATCGCTTCGGGCATATAGACCCGTTCTATATGACCTTTTCACCTATTTCACTACCACTTCAGGCGTATAGAGGCGTTCTATTCGACCTTTCCACCTATTTCACTACCGGTTCGGGCGTATAGACGCGTTCTATTTGACCTTTTCACCTATTCCATCACCGCTTCGGGCATATAGAATCTTCTCAGCTATCTCCTTACTGCAACAACCGCTCAAATACCACCATATCCACCGCCTGAATCCCATCCTCAAAAATAGGTTCAGGATAATTCAAAAAGAAATCCTTCTTTATTTCCGCCATCCTAAATCCAGCTTTTTGATAGAAGGCAAGATTGGCAATGCTGGAGTTGGCGGTGCCGACCATCATTTTGCGAAAACCCTGTTCTCTGAAAATCTCGAAAGACAAATCAATGACCTGCTTCCCTAGTCCGTGCCCACGAAACTGGGGATCCAACGCGATGTTTTTCAGCTCCACTACACTCTCGGCCTCTTCCAAAAACAAGGCCACACCACCCACCAAGCCGCCTTCCACAACAATCGCAAACATTTGCCCCTCCGCAATATACTCCTTCACCACGCTCTCGCTCTCATCCGCCATTACCAAATACGGCAAGTACTCCAAGCGATCCGAACTCTCAACCAACTCTAATCGTACACTCGTCTCTCCCATAACTCTACCTCCTAAATCCGCCTTCTGAATGGATAATCTGTCCTGTCACCCAATCCGATTCTTCACTGACAAGAAACTTTATAGTCCGTGCCACATCACTAGGCAAGCCTACCCGTCCGGACGGGAACATGGCAGAAAGATCCGACTTGATTTCCTCTGTCATCCAACCTGTATCAGTCGGTCCAGGATTGATGGCATTGACCGTGATTCCAAGCTTGCCAACCTCTGCCGCTAACGTTATCGTCATGGCATCAATCGCACCTTTCGTCGTCGCATACGGCAGCTCGCCTGGCATCGGCCCGCGAAATTGACCGGATGTGAGATTAACAATCCGTCCACCGCTGCCAAAGGTGAACTGCTGAGCAAATCTACTGCTTAACAGCACAGTAGCCCGGATGTTTACAAGATAGTGCTTATCCAGATCCTCCGCTGTTATCTTGCTATAATCATCATTGGTGGAATAGGCCGCGTTATTCACCAGAATACTAGGCTCACCAAGGTCCTCCCTCACATTTTGAAACAACACATCAGCCGCTTCCACACTTGTGAGGTCAAGCTCCATCATGCCCACTGACACGCCAAATCTCTCCAGCTCTTCTTTTAAAAGTTGCGGTTCTCTAGCTTCAGAACCCCACGGCATCTCCTCATCATAAGGCGTCCAGTACGTAAAAAATATAGGGTGTCCCGCTTTTGCCAACTCCCTGCACACCGCTGCTCCAATTCCTTTTAAACGACTTGCACCAGTTACTACTGCAATTCTATTCATAAAATAACCCTCCAATTGTTAGGGTATAAACAAGTAAGATCCGATAAAAGAGATGTTTTTCCCCATAAAAAAACAGGTGCACCAAAGGCACCTGTTTCAAGTGGGGTATCGACTCCACAACATGTGTATCCCTTTAATGAAATGATGGACGGACAGACTGATTCCTTGGTCGGAACTGCTGACACTATCCAGTTACTCAATTTTCATTAAAGGTTATTCCACATTGTTAGGCTTTCGATTCCCCTTCCGTTCATCTCTTTCTTTTATGGTAAGAATTTCTAAGGGGTCTGTCAAGAAGAATAACGCGTAATGTTTTTCGCGATTTCTTCTATAATGACATTCGGTTCCTTATTGGTCGTATCATACAAATGAGGCGCGTTTTCCTCTTTATTTTCCAGCTGATGTAGAAGCTCCAAAGAACGAGGAATCATTTCGGTGTCTCCCCGTCTCGTTATCCGCTCCACAAGCACCTCAGGATCGGCACGCAAGACATAGTAGTGAAGTATTATATCCAAACCTGTCTGATGGAGTTCCTTGCAAAACCATTCCAACTCATCCTCCACCACATAATCGATGACAACATCATAGCCATTCAGCAGAAAATTCTTGGTCAGGCTGCTTAAGTTCTGCCAGACGATGGAGAGCTTCTCTTCCCAAGCAGGTTGCTCCTCACCAACAAACATAGCGCTGATGAGGTCCCCCTCAATCAAAACCGCTTTCTTTAATTTGCAGGCCAATCCCTTTGTAATGGTCGATTTCCCAACACCGCACGGCCCGGAAATGATATAAACGTTCCTCGTCATGGCTACACCGTTCCCTCTAACAATTTCACTTTCTGAGTCAATGCGTTATTATGTATGATCTTTCTCAGCTTATTCATCTCATGGTTGACCATAAAACTCTTCGGCAACAAGACTGCCTTATTTTTCGAAACATAGAATAGGAACATTTCCTTCTGTTCATGAATGGAAAGGATATCATCCCACTCCCAAAACGCTTCCGCTTTCCGTCGTTTCTGCTGGATACCATCCTCACTGATTGTCAAAAAGACCTCATTTTGCATCAGCTTGTCACTTTTGTATTCTTTTGCAGAACGAAAATTCATTACAATTGTTAGCATTAGTTTAATGATACCCCACAGGATGAGGGCAGTAATCAAGGCAAAAAACCAACCTAAATCAAGGATTAGCCAAGTATACAAAAAGAAGCCCAATAACAAGACAGTCAGCAATATCTTGTTCAACGACTGAATATGATAGCCCAAGAATTTCTTGAAAATCTCCTTACTAATTACTCCACTTACAGAAACTACTTCTTTCTTTTCTTCCAAAAAAAATCACTCCTCTGTTACAAGGATAACATGAATTTAACCGTTTAGCCTGCTAGACTGGCAGCCTACTCCATCGTCCCGTCATCAAAAAAACGCTTCTCACATTTAGGGCATACATACGCGTAGGACAACTCAATTTCTTTATCATACTTGAGAGGAAGCCGCTTCTTACAATTAGGACATCTCCAGAAAATGAGGGAAACGATAGTGAATATGATTACAATAATAATAGATAAATAAAACAACCAGACAATTTCAAAAACCTGCCCTAAAAAACTGAAAAACCCTCCCACAAACAACATCCACACAATTCCATTCCTGATTCTTAACGGGTTTAGGTACTTCATCCACTTTCTTCCCACAGCTCTCACCCCTTTGTAAGTTATACGATTCTTTTGCTTGGATGTTTCACTTGAATGCAAAAAAGAGTGGTATTTACGTTGGGGGCGTAAAACTACCACTCTTGTTTTGTTCATTAAAACGTTCTCTTACTGCTTCAAACTACTTTTCACTTCCTCCAACTCTTCACCTTCTAATTTGTAATAATAGATCCCCTCCATTTTTTTTGCACTTGCTTTCTCCGCAATATTGATTGTATTTATTTCTACTGCTTCCGGAATCCCCTCTAAAACATCTAATTCAATCGATTCTTCCGACATAACCCCTAATACAGCTGATAATAGTTCATAATGTTCCTTTTCCTCGTTCTCCGTTAATAGATCTCTTATCGAAAGGGAGGTTAACACTTCTTCTCCTCCTAATACTTTTCCACCTGACTCCATCGTAATTCCGCCAATTTGATCAATAAACTTTGTAAACTCATCTTCCGTTAACACTGAAAATGCATCATCTCTAATCTGAAAGAAATTTAGTAGCGTTTTTTTAACTCCCTCCTGTCCCCCATACGCATAGGCATGCAACATTTTATCCCGTCCTATTTCTTTACCTTCCCCATTAAAAATAGGTACATAAAGATCTCTTGGAACAGACAGCACATTTAAAGTTTTCAAATTCGTATTATAGGAATAAACAATATTTAATGAGGCTCTAAAATTCTCATCTGTTACTAAAAGAACCCCTGTCTGTATATGTTTAGTGGATGCGCTATTAAGGTTATCCTGTTTCTCTTCGCTAGGAAAAGACAACAAAACCATTAATAAAAATACGGTTGCAACTCCAAGGAAAGAGGTAAGCACAACAGGCTTAAATCGAAAAAAAGAAAACTTTTTATTCTTTCTGGTATGAAGCTTTTCGAAAACTTTCTTTCTATCATCAGCGCTAAACTCCACTCGGTCAAAGCCCTCGAAAAACGTATCTTTCTCCTTATTGTTCATAGATTTCTCTCCTTTCCACTTCCTGCTTTAACCTCTCTCTTCCTCTCGTTATCCTGCTCTTAACAGTACTAATTGGCACACCTAGTAGTTCAGCAATTTCCTCCATCGTCATTTCATCATAATAATATAAGAAAATAATTTCACGGTATTTTGGTGGCAATGTAAATATTGAGCTTTTCACCCTACCCATTTCCCACTTCTTCAACGCCTCTTCTTCCGATGACATGGCGCTACTTCTATTCCCTTGATAAATCTCCATCATTCTTGACCTTTTATAGGCCCAACTCTTTAGATAATCCTTACATTCATTGATGGTAATCCTGTAAAGCCATGTTTTCAGAGTAGACTCATGTCTGAAGCTTGTTATTTTTGTATAACACTTGAAAAATGTATTTTGCACAATGTCTTTTGCAATCTCCTCTTCTTTCACATAAGAATAAGCAAGTCTTGCCAACTGATCGCCATACTCCAGCATAACCTTCTCTAATAATCGCGCTCTCTCGTTTTCGTTCACAATATCCCCTCTTTTTCTCTATAAGCACCCGTTGGACGATTGAGTGGATGGAATTGTTTCAAAAATACCTTAAATTATTTTACACTCTTTGGAGTAAGGGGTTAAAATACAAAAACCCAGGGTCATTAAACACTGGGTCTTTGAGGAAATTTAATAGTCTCTTAAGAACGGTATTTTTTATCTATGTATCTGTCTCAAATGTATCTTTATAATCCCTTAACAATATTTCTAGCTCTATTCTTGTATCTGGATGCAGTATGATTTTATCTCCAAGATTCAAGTTATAACTTTTAACTTTCCTTCCCCACTTTCTTGAGAAAGAACGCCAATCACAGACCATTTCAATGAGATACTTTCTTGGCATAGGCAAAGCTTGTTTAGTACGCGGGTCTACCACCCAATACTCCCAATGATGCTTATTCTTATTTTGATGGTGTAGCCAAGCGTATTTCCACCTTAATTCATCGTCCGCGCTTTTATCTTCATTGTAAAAGAACTTCTTTGCATAAGGAAAAAACTCTTGAGGTGAAAACTTTGAACAATCATGAATTATTCCTTGTAGGTACAGCCCTTCTTTCCAACACTCGACAAGCACATTTAATTTATGTTCAATGATATACAGGAAGTACTTCCTACAAGCTAGTAGCATATGTTATCCTCCTGTGTCATACTTCCAGTCCATTCTAGTTAATGTATAGTGATTAAACAATTCACCGTCTATCACACGCTTCCCTTGATAAGTGAATCCACACTTTTCAATCACTTTATTAGATGATGGGTTATGTTGTAAAGCTACTGCGTTATGAATCTCTAACTTTGTGTGTGTGAATAAGTAATTTATTAACCCTAAAGAGGCCCTAGTCGCGTAACCCTTCCCATGGTACTCAGCTGAAATGGCATACATGATTTCTCTATTCGGAGCAGGAAGTTCCTCTTTTATGCCAGTACAACACCATCCAATGAATTCATCTGTTGCACTTATAAATACTCCTAGTTTTAGAAAGTGACCTTCTATATCAGCTGTGCTTTTAACCGCTTCAAGAAACTCCTTGTTCGCTGGTATTTCATAGTTAGTAACCCAATCTATTCTTTGCTCTTTCGTCGACTTCCAATCTGGCAGAAAATTAGATATCTCAGGTTGATTGGAGATTTTGTATATACTGTCTGCATCTTTTATGGAAAACTCTTGGAGATAAATATCTCCACAATCAATCCTAAGAAGTTCTACCGACACTCTCATCCCCCCTTGACCTATTCAAATTTATCTCTCCAAATCATATGATGATAGCCTTCGCCCCAATAGTTTTCTAACAAATAAGCAGGTTCCCCAAATTTCTTCTTCCAAATACTTTGCGCACGTGCATACCCGCTATCTAAGCAAAATTCAAGAATCCCTTTCTTTCGCAGTGTTTGATACATATTCTCTAAAAGTAAATTCCCTACTCCCATCTCTTGGTAATCAGGATGAACAAACACTGTGCCCACCTCATGCAATTCCTTTAAAGCGTTATCTGTACATTTACAAATAAGATCACTTGCTGCCCCATGTTCAATTGTGCCAATGATCTTTTCACTCTCTAATGCCAGCAGAAAAAATCGATCCTCTCCATTGCTTGACAGGTCCCCTGCTAAGTAAGCTTTCTTGGACTCAACCTCCGCTTCTAAATCCTCTAACTGATCCCCGATACCCTCTTTATTAAATGTATCTTCAATCACCGTTCTGAAAAATTGATGTAGTTCATTAATATCTTTCGTCCTTGGCCTTCTTATCTCTATGTCAAGCACCCTTGAACCTCTTCTCTTATTTGTTTTTGATTTCTTCTAATAAAGATATTACCTTTTCATTTTGTTCTATTAACGTATCATTTTGTTTTCTAATTCTGGCAAAGTCGAATAAAAATATAAAAACAGCAATGGTAATAAAGATAAGCAATTCAAGCACCTCTTTACATCATAAAATATTTGTTCCTTATTTTAGTAGCTACAAACTTACACTTTTCAAAATTCATATTAAACCCTGCTTCCAAGCAATAGATCTTTTAATTGTCCTACACTAGTAACCATGTAAGTTGGCCTTGCATCCCTTATTTCTCCTAAAGAACCGTACCCATAAGTAACTCCAATAGAGTCAATCCCTGTATTTTTCGCCCCAATGATATCGTGCTTCCGATCTCCAAGCATGACAAAGTCAGTACGTTTAAAATCAGTATATATATCAAGTATGTATTGAATGATTTCCGTTTTGGATGACCTTGTTCCATCTAGATTACTTCCAACAATAAGTTGAAAATACTCCTCTAACTCAAAGTACTTTATTATTTTTTCAGCAAAAACAGTAGGCTTTGAAGTCGCAACCACTAACAAATAACCGTGTTCTTTTAATGACGCTAACAGCAAGGGAATATTAGGGTAAAGGACATTTTCAAACATCCCCTTCTCCTTAAATCTTTCACGGTAAAAAGCAATAGCACGTTTTGATTCCTTTTCATCCAAACCATAATACTCCACAAAAGAAACATGTAGTGGTGGACCGATAAAATTCTGTAGTCTATCAGGTTCAGCTTCCATAATGCCGATTTTCTCTAGCGAATATTGAACCGATTTTGTAATACCTTCTTTAGGGTCGGAAAGCGTTCCATCTAAATCGAATAGAATGACCTTGTATTCTTCCAAAAAGCTCCCTCCTTGTTACTACTGATTACTGATTACTGCTTACGCACCCGTGAATGTCGTTTATCCGCTGCATTCAAAATAAATGAAATAGAAAAAAAGTTGATGCTTACTCCTACAGAAATCATTATCCAATTAGGCAATAGAAATAAATCTACTAGTAAAAGTGAGAACAATGGAGTAATTAATATTAAGGCCATACCAATAAAAAACGACTTTCTCTCCGATACTGCTTTGATTTTATCTATCATTTTTTCACCTTTTACGTTAAGAATGGAAGCTCTTTATGGCTGTACAATCCCTTCTTCCACACCGAACAAAAGAAGGCCTTCATAAGGATCGCCGCTAATGTTAAAAAGTTTACAAAATGCCGGTTCCGTTTTATATCCCAACTTTTTAAGGCTAATCACTTTCTCTCTTAAATCTGGATCTCTTTGCAACAGTTCATATTCAATCATCATATGCAAATACGCGTATTGCTTATGTACAGGTGTATTTTGACCGAACAATTCAAACTCGAAATCATAAAAAGAAAACTTTGCTTTCACGACTTCTTTTCCCCGAATCGCTTTTCTTTTTAAAGTGAAATTTTCTTTATCAGTATAAAGAGTATGTAATTCGTTTGCAAAAGTATCTAATTCATTTACCTCCATAATGATGTCTAAATCAGACCCATTGATATCAATATTTATAGGGAAAGTCCCACATAGGACTGGGTTATATACGTGCAGATCATCTAAAATCTGTAATTCCTCAATTGCTGTATATGCCTTCTGGTGCTGTTCATTGCCAGTCTTCAGCCGCTCGAAAAGATTGATCAAATAACTACTCCCCCAATACTTATAAAAATTCAGCCCTATCCCAGACTCATGAATAGCGCTAAAACTACATGTCTCCGTTCATTACTTTTTCATAAAACTATTATTTCGACATTGTAACGCAAAACCCTCCAGTTATTACCTGTTCTCAAATTCCCATTTATAATAAACAAATTTTAGAATGTTACCATTCATCTCAAATTCCTCGTTGCTGGTTGATATATACTTAAATTCATTTTTCTCCAATATCTTTTGAGAACCAATATTATTTGTTGTGGTTTGCGCGTTAATTTGTTTAATACCTTTTTCTCTGCATATTTGCAAAAACAAACCTAATGCTTTGTTTGCAATTCCCTTTCCAGCGTAGTTCTTCCCTACTCTGTAGCCGACATGTCCTTGTTTTTGAGAAAGGTCAATATCCACTAAATTAATTCGACCAAGTATAGAACCACTTTTATCCTTTATTAAATAAAAATACGAATGTCCATCGGCTTGTTCTTTCAATAAAGCTTTATGGTTAATATGAAAATGACTCAGATTATAATACTCTTCCCCTCGACTTGGAACCATGCTTTCAAAAAAATCCCTGTTTGCAAGTTCGAATTCATATAACTTTACTGCATCCTCTTGTTTTAATTTTTCTAATGTAATTTCCATTGCCATTACCTCGCATATTATTTAAATGGGAAACGAATTAACCAAAAAAGACACTTTATATTAGTCATAAAAAGCGCCCTTTTGTATACACTCTTATTCTTCCTTCAAGCTATCCAACAACACATAACCAAAAACCACCCCAGCTAAGGTTGCAAGATCTAAATGTATGATGTCCATTACAAACGGAATGTACCTAAATAAGCTAGTAAGTGAAAGTAAGGGAACCAAGGCTACATAAAGAGTAGGGAGCCCGACTGCTAGTAGCTTCATCCAATTCACTGACCATGATTTTTTCTGTTGTATCTCTTTTATTAATTTTGGTAAGCGAAGGAGAATTCCGATTAAGATCGGGAATAACGCTGCAAATATCACTTGCGGCCAAAAATTATAGTTCATTTGCGCTTCATCCAGTAAATGCAACTCATACCTTGATCCGGCATAATATATAAACCCGATAACTATTGTCCAGACAAAATACCTGAAAAATTTCTTCATGTTAAACCTCCCTATAATTACTGGGTGTTCCTTAGTATTTATACGGGGATCTAGTTGAAAAGTTTCACGTTACTCTGTTAAATTTTTCTAGCTCTTAAAAAAGAGCAAAAATGGCCTGAGAATAGAATCCCAGGCCATTTTTCTAAAATATTTATTTTTAGATACTCTTTAAAACATCAATCACTTTACCCGGCTCAACACGTTTTGTATAGTCAGAATCAACATCTGCAAATACAATGTTACCTGTTTGATCAATAACAAATGTCGCTGGTTTTGGTAGTTCCCAATCACCATTTCCATTATGGTCCGAAACCATTAAGCCTGAATCTTTATATATCTCTACTAAATAATCCGGCATTTTAAATACTAAATTGAATTGTTCTGCAACTTGATTGCTTTCATCACTAAGAACCAAGAATTCAAGTTCATTCTTTTCCTTTGTAGACAGGGAAGCATCCGGTGTCTGTGGACTGATAGCGATTAAAGTTGCACCAGCGTTTTGGATAGCGTCTAATTCTCTCTGGTAAGCTTTTAATTCAAGATTGCAGTATGGGCACCATCCGCCTCGATAGAATGTCAGGATTACTGGACCTTTTTCAAGCTCTTCTTTCATGGACACCATTTTGCCAGTTGCGTCAGGAAGTGTAAAATCAGGTACTCTCTCTCCCACTGTGAGGCCCTTCGCCACTCCGGACTCCTCTAATTCTTTTGTTGCCTGCGCCATTAAACGTTGCTTTTCCTCTGGAGCCTTTTGTTTAAATACCTCTTTATAAGCTTTAATTTCTTCGAGCAAAGTAGACATCCTTCTTTTACCTCCTTATGATCTGTACGAAATAACCTTAACAAAAATATGTTTTCTTTTCTTCTAATTTGCTTGAAGACAGAAATTCAATCTATAGGAAAACGCAGGAGATTACCCCTGCGCTTTACGTCCTTTATTCACTTCTTTAAAACTGGAATCCATATTTCACATTTTACTGATGGTGCTGATAAATCCCTATTTTTAATCGACAACATTTCAGGCCCTGCTGTTACTTGATAGTTCGAAGATAGGAACCACTCAGAATAAATCCTTCCCCAAGTTTCCTGGAGGGTTTGAGGAAATGGTCCGGTTGATTCAAATATGGCCCATGTTGAGGCAGGGACTTTCAGTTTTGAAAAGTTTTCAGGATTCTCTTGCGTTGTTGCGACTCCAATATACTGATCCAACTCACCTTTCTCTTCCATCCGTCCTTCCGAGAAATTAGTAGATGCTTGAATCATACCCTTTGGTTCCACATTGGAGAGCTTTTGTAAGTGGGATATTTTATCAGCATCCAAGGATTTCCACATCTCTGCAATTTCGGGATTTTCTCCTTGAAAAACGATGGGAACCCGTTTCTTGATTCCAACGATATTAAATGCTTCTTTTTGTTCTATTCGGAAATTCATTTCATTTCCTCCTCTAATTGATAATTGAAAGGTCATAAGAGGATAGGCTTTTAGTTGTTGACCATTTTCTCTTGCTTCTGATGGTGTGATGCCATGTAAATTGAAAAAGGCTCTAGTAAAAGAATCCGGTGAATTGTATCCATACTTTATTGCAACATCGATTACTTTTACCTTACTATTATGAAGCTCTAAAGCTGCCAAACTAAGTCGTCTGCGGCGTATATATTCTGATAGGGTTATACCCGCAAGGAAAGAAAACATTCTTTTGAAATGATATTCAGAACAATGAGCTGTCCTTGCCACGACCTTAAAATCTATTTCACTAGTAAGGTTTTCCTCGATATACTTCATTGCAGTATTCATGTCCTTAAGCAAATCCATTAATATGACCCCCTTTCATCAATAGAATAACAGGAGTATAAACTAGTCATCCGATATTTTGTGCACCATTTTGCAGGATTATAATCTATTCGTTTTAGAGCTAAAGTAGCTTCCAATGTCCTTCGGTAACAACTTCTACTGCTCCGTCAATTACTTTGATGGCGGTTTGGTCATCAATCGCATATGCTGGTCCTTGCATTCCTGCAGCCCATTTCTCTGCAGCAGCCATGGTGTTTCCCGGCAACATTTCGTGATCCAGATGAGGGAACATGGAAAAATCAACAAGCCCCAGCGTTTTATCTTCACCGTTTAGTGGAGTCCAGCCAACGAAAAATCCCCCAATATTCGGTCCCATCACCATGCTCCCTGCACTCATTCCCACATAAACGGCGTTCAGCTCTGGCAAGAGATCTGCCAGTCCCGATTCCTTCATCCAGTGGTAGAGATAGAGGGCATCGCCGCCCCCCACCAGCAGGACGTCCGCCTCCCGGACCAGCGGCACCCAGCGTTCTTCATCTATGCTTGGCAATGCTGTGAGCTCAAGTATGCCCACGGACTTCCACCCCAAATCGACCATAGGATTCCCTGAATTACCGGTAATAAACTCCCAGGCTTTTTCACCGGGTCCAACCCAAGGGTGTCCGTACATCGCGGTAGGTATGCAAAGGGCCGTGGATTCGGCAATAGGCTTGTCCAACATATCAACCAACGCGTCATGTATGCTTTTGTTATTGACCCCTGCAGATGTTAACAATAATTTCATAACTACACTCCTTTTAAAATGGGCTCATCTGACTATCTTATAAATGCCTTTTCGGTCACGAAGCTCGCAGCCATTTTTCTCAAAGATCTTTATCATATTGGCATTGTTAACATCCGTGCTTCCAACATAATAGGTGGCTTGGAATTTCTTGAGTAACTCCATACTTACTCGATGAATTTGTGCACCAATCCCTTGGCGTCTTAGCTCTGGAACTACTCCGAAATAAAATAGTCTCCCTTCATCTTCCGTGCCTATTTCAATATGAGGAATACTGATTCCTGCAAAAGCTCCATCTTTTAAAAAATAATAGCAATGTTTGCGCCATTCCGGTCCTAGTTCATTTTCTAGTGAACTCATCACTTGGGCTATTGGTTGTTTCGTATTTTTGTTTGCACTTCCTGAACGGCAAAGCTCATATAGTTTCGTGTATTCATGGTCTTTGATTACTCCTTCAGCAAGAGCGTGACACTTTATTTGATTATCCGTTTCCTGCATTTCCTTTAGATCTCTTGTATACTCAATGATACTTGAGATCTTGTCGAACTTCTTTTCAAGCAGCCAGTTTTCATATTGTTCATCCATCAGTAAAGAGAGATACCCAATCTCTAAACGGCTCCAATTCCCGAGGATATCTGTCAATTCTCGTATGTATAATTCAGTTGAAATATCTTCCTTTTTAATTTGGTCCACTAGCCAGTATTCCTGTTTGTTTTTGATGATGTTGAATAAGTTCAATTTTCTCTCCTCCCATTCAAAAAATATCATATTACGCTATGGTAATCTAGAAATAATTGGAATACACTTGTTAAGTAAGAGTTTTCTTTAATGGAGGGTACCTATGCTTTGGTTAAATATTTTCTTCATTGTTATTATCGTTTCTTCTATTATGTATCTAGCAAAGTGGTTTTTACGGAAACTATTTAATATTGAGAAGACTAAAAAGAAGTTCTTTTCTTACAATCATATTAATAAATGGCACGCAAGAATTGATTGGGCTTTGAGGATCGTTACTGTGGTTGTAAACTTCATTCTTATTTTCCTGATTTCTTATGAGCGTATATCTATATTGAGTATCTCTTTGGTTCTTGTGCTAATTATTCTGTCAGATTTTTTTATACGCGCGTTCTTTGAATGGAAATACACTGATAATCCAAAAGAAGCGATTTTAACCATTAGTGACATGGTAATATTACTTGTTTCAGTCGCCCTTGTTTTTGGGTTTGATTTATTAAATTTAAATGTAAGTTAAAGCAAAAAAAGCAACCATCACCTGGTTGCTTTTTCTAGTAAATCATCTTTTTTCCTTTAACAAAGTAAACCCAACTCTCTTTAAAGCCTGTTCTAAGTTGGACTGTACGAGGATATCATCTGTCTCAAATCCGACGCCAATAGCTTTGATGGCAACATCCGGGGTAATTCCAGTTAAGATTGGTTTTACCCCTATTATGTGAAGTAGGTTGACTATTTTGAGTAAAGAATAGCTTACTAGTTCATTTATTTTTCCTATGCCAGAAAGGTCGATAATTAAATAGTCCAAATCTAAGTCCTGACTTTTTTCTAACGCAAGGGAGATGATTGTATCTGCTCGTTGTTCATTGACATTACCTGTAATAGTAAGGACGGCAACACCTTTTGTTATAGGAATGAACGGAACAGAGAGACTCCGGATTTGTTGGTATGCTTCATCCAGTTCAAGCACATATGTAAGCAGCGATCCCATTGTTTCAAAAATTTCAATTAGTTCTTCCCGAAAATCATGTGGTCTATTATCCAATCCACATAGTGTGCCGTAATTTTCTCCATCTTCATAGTAAATAGGTATACCTATAAAGCTACCCTCACCTAGACTTTTGGTGACAACCATGTCCTTTGTCAGGTTACTTTGTGTAATATCCGGAATGATTAAAGGCTTGGTGCCGTGGTCCACAGACAGCTTGCAGAATGTTTGTTCAAAAGGAAGGGTTCCACCTTCTTCTAGCAAAATATCCTTTTTATTGAGTACTTTGATGATTTTGTTCGTACAGCGATCATTCTTTGCAATGAACAGGGTATTGATGTCGAGTAGCCTGCTCATCATTTTTAAGATATTATCTGCTGCCTCATCAAAATTTTTGTAGATCATTTTCTGTGTGCTATAAGAGGTGTTTTGCATTACATATTTTCCTTCCTTGGATTTTGCATCCTATCTATTTATAATTCCTAAATATTCTTTCCAGGGGCCTACCTCTTCTGAATATCTTTTTGCAATGACACGGGTTATCTGAGCAATATGGGTAAGGTCATGAACCGCCCAAGTTGAAATTAATTCGCGGACTTTCACTCCCCCAAACGCGGGGTGAAGACCCTTTAGTTCCAACTGTGCATCTGTCGTAATTATTTCACTCAAGATTTCCAAGTTTTCCTTGCGTAGCACTTTGAACGCTAACAATAATGTGGAAAGTGAATCTTCCTTTTCGTTTAAATGTGAATAACGGTCAAACGCCGGAAAAGGCTTGCTGTCCCCTTCTTGTAAAATAAACCGGAGTCGTGGTATCCAATTTACCTTTTCTCCCTCAATTAAATGGGAGATGACTTCCGTTGCATTCCAGGTCCCTTCTCCTTCCGTGCAATTTAACCATTCCTTAGATAGACCCCCAACAAAGCTTTCTAACGTTGTCGGTGTTTGCTCGAGGATTTCCATTGCTTCTTTTAGACTAAACTCCATCCTTATTCCCCTTTCCCTTTTTTCTATCATTATAATCTACTTATTAAATTTTTTATTATTTAGCCTATGAATTTATCAGAATATTTTCTAATAAACTAAATACTAGGTCATTGTTCACGATATAAAATAAAAGGGGCGATGGTTAAATGGGACTACTGGTTAAATACCGGTTATTAATTATAAGTATATTTTTAATGCTCTGGTTTCCGCAGGTGGTTTACGGGGAGGCAGCGTCCACCCTTACTTATTCCGCAGAGACCGAGCCGAATAAATTTATAGTGATTTTATGTACACTTGCCGTGATTCTACTTTTCTCTCTTTTCAAATGGTGGAAAGACAGAAAGATTACATAGGGAAAAGTCCAAGCACGCCAAACCAATTCTCATATCCTATAGAAAGACATTTTTATGGGAGTGAAATGGGATGGGAAGTCCTTGTCTAGATTTCAATATCAGGACACAATTTACGTTTACCGTTAGTGACCGGGATCTAAGCCGTATCTTAAATGGACTAGCTGAGGAAAGCATGAATATCAACGGCTATTTCCAGACGCTTGCCGGCAAGAGTTTCAATTTTGTTCGGATGGTTGTTGGTACTTCGGCTGAAGAGAGCGAGCGTGATATTCGGGTGGTTCGCAAGGTGATGAAGCGGGTCGGTGTTCGTTACAGAGAGAATCAGGTAATTCAGCTACTTGATAGTACCTCTGGTGTACCTGGGCAAGTCAATGCCATCTTTGGCACGCTATGGTGCAAGATGCAGGTACGCGCGGTTTATCTTGGGGAGGACAATAACATTTATATAGATGTTTCTAACATCGGGCACGCCATTAGGTTGTTGTCGGAAGAGGCCCCGCCTCGTTGCCACGACTGATGTGATGGCCTTTTGTCTGAGTGTTGCATATTATAGGATAAAACTCAGGTCAAAGGAGTTGTATGGGTAATGCGGGAAATGCCGGAAGTGGTGGAGTCCTTTGATTATTTGATTCGGACGCAGTTTTCTTTCCAGGTGGACGATTGGGCATTAAGCTGTATTTTGGATGGTTTGGCAGAGCAAGAGGTTAATGTAAATGCCTATTTTCATACGAAACTGGATGCAGCTACACATCTTGTAAAAATAGTGCTTGGCAGCAGCAATGGTGAAACAACAAAAGAACTTCAGGGGATGCGCAGAGTTTTGCGCGGGTACGGTATTCCTTTTAAAGAAAGACAGGTTATCCAGGTGGTAAAGCTGCCGGCGGGACAGTCCGGACAGCTCAACGACCTTTTTGGTGCGCTCTGGTGTGAGCTGCATATGGAAAGTATGTATATAGGTGAGAACACGAATGTGTTTCTCGATACTTCTGAATTGGAACGGGCAATTGAGATTTTGTCACATACCGATTTGATCATCTGTCCAAAGAATTGTTAAAACTTTATGCTGTCATGGATTAGCGTAGTGATGTTCTGCTCCCAATCCGTTCGCGTGATGGCATAGCCGACAGAATCAAATAGTTTATCGTTTTGAGGCCAGGCACTCCGGTGGTAGGCTTCTTTGACGTACCCGCTGTGGTGGAAGGTCTTGCGCATCGCCAGGTTGTCGTGGCGAGTGTGGCCTTCGATTCTTATTAAGTGCGGATAGTTGGTGAATGCAAATTCTGTGAGCCATTTTACGGCATGGGCGCCTCGGCTTTGGCCCCTCGCTTGTTGTTTGAATCTGATGTCGAACAGACAGGTCGGATCTTCCAGATCGAAAAGTCGGAACATGCCAATGACAGTATTGTTTTTGTCTTGGATGAGGAAGGTTTTGGTCCCTTCATTTGTGTAGTTGCCTTGTTGGATGGAAGTTTGGATGGCTTCCTCTGTTGGGTTTTCTGTGCCATGATATGGCCAGGTTTCTGTTGTCAGCAGATGGACAAGTTGATGTTCGTTTTCTTTTGTGAGTTCGGTGTATGTTTGCATGGTTTTGTTTAGATGCCTCCGTTATTTATTGGTGGTGGTGTGGACTTGGATTGCTCCCATTCCTCGCGCAGCATGCCCATCCGGATGGAATCGTACAATTTGCCCTCGTAGGTGCGGACATTTCGAATCCGGGCTTCCTGTGTGAAGTTCAGTTTGGTGCCGACTTTGACCATGCGATGGTTGCCGGACCAGGTTGTGTAACCAACTCTCGGGATTTGCGGTTTCGATTGGAAAAGGTGGTCGGTCCACAGTATGATGGCCTCGCTTCCGTAGCCACCGTTCCAATATTCGGGCAGGTAGATGATGATGCCCATTTCAAGCCAGTTGGACGGTTCGTGCTCCCAGTAGTAGGTGACGCTGCCGATGGTTTGTGGTTTTTCGTTTGTTGTTTGAATAAGGTAAATGGAGTCCATCCCTTCGTTTAGTTGTTTCGTCATTTTGGAGAGGTAGGTTTCCTTGTCGATCATTTTGAGTGGGAAGTATGGCGCGTCCCATTTTTTATATTCTGGGTTCGGGTCGCCATACATTAGGTGATAAAGTAGCGGCAAATCTTGGATGGTGAGCTGTTTTAATTGGATTTTGGTTCCTTGGATGGTGTTTGGTGTAGAAGTTGACATATGTAAAGGCTCCTTTGACTTAGGTAATTAAGTAATTTACGTTTTTAATAGAGTTTTAGTTTCATTTTTTGTGTGATTTACACTCCGCCGGTGGCAATATATGGATTCTCGATAAATTGAAGTGTTTTTTCGATTAATTGAGGAGGTTTTTTGACTAATTGTACCGCTATTTTGACTAATTCCCTTCGTTTTTCGACTAATTCCCACCAAAGGATTCAGAGCTGCACAATTTCGGCAAAACATCAACTCCCAGAAAGACAATGACTCTCTTATACTAGCATAGCAATTTTTAAACAATCGTTTGTTCAAAAAAAAACTAAAATCTTGTGCCCCAACTGTTCCACGCAAAAATAGCAAATTAACTTTTGAGATTACTATGTTATAAAAACAATACTCGCGCACTCTGCCCCAAACAAAAAACAGGCCATCCATCCCTAAAGATAGAAGCCTGTCCATAAATCCAACTTATTCACCTAAATCCACATTATGGTACACACGTTGAACATCTTCGCAGTCTTCCAACGCATCGATCAGCTTTTCAAACTGTTCTTGTGCATCTCCTGGAAGCTCTACTTCATTTTGTGCCAGCATCGTTAATTCCGCTACGGTGAATTCATCTACCCCTGCGCCTTTTAACGCTGTTTGCACGGCATGGAATTGGTCCGGCTCCGCGTACACAATTACCGTTTCTTCTTCTTCCAAGATATCGCGCACATCAAGGTCTGCTTCCATCAACACTTCAAGCACTTCGTCGGACGTTTTGCCTTCGAATGCGAAAACTGCCGTTGCGTCGAACATGTAAGCAACAGATCCACTTACGCCCATGTTTCCGCCATTTTTCCCGAATGCTGCACGCACTTCGGATGCTGTACGGTTCACGTTGTTTGTCAGTGTATCGACAATGACCATTGATCCGTTTGGTCCAAAACCTTCGTATCGAAGCTCGTTATAGCTTTCTTCCCCGCCGCCTTTTGCTTTGTCGATCGCACGGTCGATAATGTTACGTGGTACGTTATAAGTTTTCGCTCGCTCAAGCACGAACTTCAATGCCATGTTGGATTCCGGATCCGGCTCGCCTTGCTTTGCTGCTACATAAATTTCAAGGGCAAATTTAGAATAGACTCTACTCGTATTTTGATCCTTTGCCGCCTTTTTTTCCTTAATGTTGTTCCATTTACGACCCATATATATTCACTCTCTTTCAGAAATTAAAAGTTATAACTTGTTCTATTATACATCAACTTCCCAGAGGGTTTCGAGAGATTTCCTTATACATCTCCAGAAACCTGGCTGCCACCTTTGATAAATAGTACTTTTTCATCCAGGCAACCCCGTATTGAGACGTTAAATTCTCATCCTCCACCAAATACGAATGAACTTTTGCTCCAGAAAAAATATGCATCGCACTCTCTGGAACCAATGTTGCTCCAAACCCTTGCTGGACAAGACCGGAGAGCAGGGTTAAATCAGAACTCGCACACACGATATTTGGTTCATACCCTCTTTGTGCAAAAGACTGAAGGATATAATCGTACAGGCCTTGTCCCTTTGTGCTTGGGAGAACCAGCGATTGGTCGGCAATCTTCTCTAAAGTCAACGATTCGTTCCATGCATCTCGGCTGACAAAATAGAATGGTTCCTTCTTAAGCATAAAATGTGCAAATTCATCTGATTGAACGGGAAAACGAATCACCGCCAAGTCTATTGCACGTTCACGTAGCAGCTCTAATAGATGTCCCGATTCATTTTGATGGATTTCATAGGTTACCGCAGGATACTTTTCTTTATATGCAAATAACAATCTGCTGAGTGACATCTCGGACAGCGTGTTCACCCCAATTTTCAAAGAGCCCTTCAATCCTTCCCCTACTTCCTTCACTTCCTCCATGCCTTCTTCCATCAGCTTTGTGACCTGTACGGCATGGTGATAGAGTTTTTCCCCTGCTTCTGTCAGCCGAAGCTTTTTTCCTTCACGGTGAACAAGTCTGACTCCTAATTCTTCTTCCATCAACTTTAATTGTTGACTCAATGGAGGCTGGGACATGTGTAGTTTCCGAGCAGCCTGTGATATATTTTTTTCTTCCGCAATGACGGTAAAATAACGCAATTGCCGGATATCCATCTATTTTTCATCTCCTATATGTTTTTCATATGATTTCACAACAAAACAAATATCATCCATATGGTTTTACATATGATACCATATATTTGGAGAAAGGCAGGAGAATAGAATGAGAGCAATTCTAATTCTTATCATACTTAACTTAATATTAATGGTTGCTTTACTTATAGATGCAAAGACAACATCTGAAGAATCAAGAGTCCATATGAATCAACCTAAATATGTGTACGCAGAACAACAAATGCAACTAAGAAAGGAACTTCTATGAATAAATTATTCTCATCGTTTACGATGTTTTCCTCATTACAATGGCTCTTTTTTATTTTTGCCAATACGGTCGTGGTTCCGTTATCTGTCGGGGCCGCTTTTGATGTGTCACCGGAAGTAAGCCGGATGATGCTGAGTGCCTCCCTACTTTTCACGGGGCTTGCATGTATTTTCCAAGGGTGGATGGGCCACCGCTACCCGTTGCTTGAAGGACATTCCGGTTTATTGTGGGGCGTGATGCTAAACCTTGGACTTACCGCCTCGTCATTAGGAATGAGTTTCACGGAAATTGGTGGCGGCGTTGCGACAGGACTGTTGCTTGCCGGCGGATTTACGATGCTGCTTGCAGTGTTTGGCTGGACATCTGTTTTGCCGCGTATATTCACGCCGATGGTTATGACGGTGTATCTTTTCCTATTAACCTTTCAATTGATGATGGTATTTTTCCAAGGAATGCTTGGGGTGACAGAGGATGGCGTAATGAATGTGCCTGTCAGCATCCTTTCAGTAGGGCTGGTCATTTTTGTTAGTGTGTTGAAAATAAAGGCGCCAAGGGTTATCGGGAATTTCGCGATTCTCATAGGAATTGTCGTTGGTTGGATCGCCTATGTGCTGCTATTTCCAGGTAGCGGTCAGGAATCGCCAGCAGCGGTCTTTTCGTTTGATCTGTTCCCGCTTGGAGCACCAAACCTTGAATACGGAATTATTGCGGTCGCGTTCTTTGCAGGTGTATTGAATATGAGTAACACGATCGCCTCCGTTCAGGCTGCAGCAGACCTTTATGGGGAGACAGCCAAACCAGGACAATTCAGAAACTCATTCTTTTTTACCGGATTGTTTTCTGTATTTGCGTCCCTGTTCGGACTCGTCCCTTACACGCCGTTCACCTCGACGATTGGTTTTTTACAGAGTACGAGAATTTTAGACCGGAAGCCGTTTTTCATAGGCGGTATTATGCTTGCCGCCATTGGCCTTGTACCTCCGTTGACCTCGTTCCTGGTGACGATGCCGATGACGGTCGGGAATGCGGTGCTGTTTGTGGCATACCTACAATTGTTCGGAACGGCGTATGGCAGTTTGCGTGGCGCTGTCTTCAATTCTGATACCATTTTCCGTTTGGCGGCACCAGTTTTGTTGGGTGTGTGCTTAATGAACACTTCGCCGGCCGTGTTTGGTCCGTTGCCAGTGCTATTGCAACCGTTCCTTGCAAATGGTTTGATCATGGGTGTGTTGCTTTCAATTGTATTGGAGAAGGTGACGAATTGGGAGCAGTTTGAGGATAAGGTAGTGGAGCATAGCTGATCCTGGGGGGGATCGGCTATGCTTTTTTAAAGTTATTAACTATTTTTTTGACAGATACTCCATCAAATATTCTGCATCTCTTCCCACTCCATAAAGCAAACCGGAACCTCTAGTGTATTGCCATGGCAAGCCTAAAAAGTACAAACCACTGACTTCTGTGACTCCCCTTTTATGAATCGGTTTGCCATCTGCACCAAGGACTCCTTCTATATTGATCCATTCATACGCTGGAATGAAACCTGTTGACCAAACGATACTATCAAACTCTTTCCGGGTATCATCAGCAAAGGTGACAGTATGTCCAAAGACCTTGCTGACACGCGGCTTCAGCTTTACTTTTCCGCTGTTCAGATGTGTTTTTAGCTCTTTTCCAAAAATGGGGTCGGGTTGTTTTTGGAACCACCTTCCTTTAGGTGTATCCACTCCTGCAAATAATAACCTCACCATCTCCAGCCAATAAAAAATGCTTCTGCCCAAAATCCTGAGAGGCAGGAATTTAAAAGGATGACTGACGGCAATGGTGACATGTTTTCCTTCCGCTAATTCCACTGCAATTTGAGCCCCTGAATTGCCTCCACCAACCACCAGGACAGAATTTCCCTGAATATCTTTTGGTGAAATGTATTGTGAAGAGTGAATTTGAAAAGGCTGATTTTCTGATGACTCGAAAACTTGAGGTATATATGGTTTTTGAAAGGAGCCTGTAGCCACGATCACCGTTTTCGCAGTGAGTTCTCCTTGATTGGTGATCATATGAAATGACTCATTCTTTTTAGTTAGTGATTCTACCTCTACATTACTTTTTACAGGAAGACTAAAATGACCGACATACTGCTGGAAGTACTCAGCCATTTCATCTTTTGTTGGAAACCCCTCTGGCTCGCCTGACAATGCCAACCCAGGAAGAGAGCTGTACCGGCGCGGAGTGAATAAAACTAGGGACTGATATCTTTTCCGCCAGGAGTCTCCCACCTGTTCATTGCCGTCCACGATAACAAAGGGAATTCCTTCTTTTTTTAAATAATAGCCCATTGATAACCCGGCCTGACCTGCCCCAATAATAACAACCTGATATGACTCCATTCTATCAGCCTCCCTGCAAAACATTCAAACATCCATTTGAATATTATTATATAATATAGGAAACAAATGTAAATGATTTTCGAAAAATGTTTCCTTCCCTCTTTACAGTGGTAAGATAATAATCATGAAGAAAACGGAGGAACCTACCATGCGCCACATACAATTTAAATACGAAGTCACAAGACACGCTTTATCCGCGCTGGTTGATCACTTTAAACCTTGGCGCTATGGAAGAATCCTCTTTTATGTAGGGGCTTTGCTTTTCAGCATTTATTCTTTTTTTGATTTGCTTAAAATGTATGGAGAGGTACCTACTGGACTATTTGCCATGTCCGCCGTTATGGCATTTCTGGTTCCTTTGGTAGTTGCGTTCCTTTTAATAAAGGTCATCACTTTTATTGCTGGTGTCATTTTGGTAAGGAAGTCCATTTATGAGGATGAGATGGTGGTGCAATATCAGGAGGGGGATGAATTCTTCCTTGCGGGTAACGAAAAATTCCACATTAACGCTCACTTGAAAATGATAGAAACAAAGGACTACTACATCTTTTATAAGGGAAATCAGTTTCAGGACGGAATAGCGATTCCAAAGTTGTCATCGCTTGATGAAGGCTATGAGAAGAGAGTCGAGTTTCTGATTAAGAGAGTAAAATGAGCAAGAAGCCTTTCGCGGATGTGGAAAGGCTTCTTTTTTTATGTGGAATAGGGCCTTTTTTGAAAGTGGTTTTGGGTAACTAGGTTTGATTTTGGGTGGTAGCGTCTATTTGCGGGACTGGAACTGACTAATTGAATCGTGAAAATGCGGATATCCATTGTAAATTCGATTTATCCATTGTAAAACCAATATATCAATTATAAAAATGATATATCCATTGTAAGGGGCCAGATATCCATTGTAAAAATGATATATCCATTTTAATGATCATCGCCCTACGATTAAAGTACTCACTATTACTTATGAATCCTCCCTTGTCACCGGCTCCTCCTCAAAATAACAAACTCCAAGAATATGCCCGTCCGGATCCTTAAACTCGAACGACAGAACTGTTCCGTAATCCATGACATCGTCCACCGACACTCCGCGCTCCAGCAGCTTCTTATGCGCATCATAAATATTTGAAGAATAGAAGTTCAATAGACAATGAGATACCGGTGTCACTTTCTCCGCCCGCACAAGCGTCAGAGGTGTCTCCCCCATCTCGATTGCTGCATATCCGTTTTCTACATCATGCCACCTGACCGAAAAACCGAGTACCTCTGTGTACCACCCAATCGATCTCTCCATATTGGTAACCTCAAGGAATACCGTATCTATTCTTTTAAACAACTTACTCATTTCGTCTCCCCCTTTCCCAGAGTTCTTTTTAAATAACGAAAAGTAAATTCCTCGCCACAAAGTCGCCTAATCCGTTCCTGCCATGTGTATAACTGGTTTGGTTCCAAATATTTTTCCACAATCTCCTCGAAAATCTCTCTCTTACCATAAAGGCTGTTTATTTTGAATGTATGTAAGATCATCTCCCGGATAGCAAGGGCCATATTATAATCCTGAAAAAATGCTGGATTTTCGATATAAAACATCTCACTCGCAGGATGGAACGCCTCTCCCTCTGTACCAAACACTTCTTTATAACACTCGTTTGCAACTTCTTGAAAATTGCGTTCAGGATTAGTATAAAGTTCGTACTCTACTAAACTATAATAGAAATTCATTTTGACCATTTTTATATCCATTAGTTCTTTTTGTTCCAATAGCTGAATCACCGTGGTGTCGTCCAGTTTAAAATGTTTCAACAAGAATTCTTTATCTGTGGCAATGGTTTGAAACAACTCTGCAACACCCTCTGCAGCAATGGATGAGTAAAATCGGTAAAGCTCTGGGTACTGATAGGAGCTGTACACCCCGTCAATGGCATGTCCAAGTTCATGAAGCCCTGAAACATAAACCGAGTAAGCATCACGCTTATTTACCACTACCCTGGTATCAGTTGGGTGGATGTTGATACAAAACCCACCGTAAGGAATCTCCAAACATTCCACACTTAAGGGCAAATCATCCATGGATAATCCAAAACTGGTCAAGGTTCCAGAAAACACTTCCTTGATTCGTTCTGCTTTAAACAAATCGGCTTCTGAACTTTCCTGAAAATTGAATACCGAAAAATACTGGTCATATTGATGTATTTTTTTATAGCCGAATTTTTCTTTTATACGATGATCCCAATAGTCTGAACGATCTTGGGCACTTTTTAAAAGATCATTCATCTCATCAATATAGGCATCCATGTCCATTTCTTGAAGACTGCATCGAAAATGATAATAGTTCTGGTAATCAAGTCCCTTTGCAAGTTGGTTTCGGATTTGAATGAGTTCTCTGAACAGCTCCTCGTTTCTTGCACCAACCTTTTTTGCCTCCTCAAATAGACTTTTACGAAGCTCACGATCTGGGTTCTCCATGATAGCGGAATGAACAGAACCAAGATTATATACTTTTCCATCCACAGTAAATGAGCTTTCTAGAAGCTCTGATTGAAGCTTATGTTGTACGGCTACCAATTCATCTTGACTATCCAACGACTTCTGCTTCATTTTGGAATAAAAAGACTTCCAAACGTCGTTTCCATATTGAATCTTTTTCAAAAGTTTTTTTCTTGGAGTCCAATTCCAATGCTATCGATTCATTTGTCATCAGGTTATGCTTCACACTCATTATTTCTCGCAGTCTCTCACTCTGAATTCCCTGCGCATACGTCGAATAATACAGGCGGTTTTCTTCCTGATACAACAAGTCCAATTGCTCTATCGCTGCTGAATAGGCCCGTTTCCACTCCTCCATTTGCGTTATATTCGCCAATTTGTCCATTCCAAAATACATCATCCCCACCACCTCTCTGCAAAACTAATCTATCTATTATATTCTCTTAAAAACTTCTCCATTTCTTCTACCGAATTGATTGATTGAATGTCCTCTTTTTGCAGCTGAAGTGTCCTATTCTGATAGCTAATGCCAAAGTGTTGAAGCTGTATTTCTTTTGCTTTTATTTCTTGTAAAAGAAAGAATGCCCGCTCGATTTCCGTCTCACTGTTCGCGCTGTTCACTCGGATATTATCTAGAGAGACACCCACTTCAACTGTTGCATGCTTTTTGTAATCAGCCAGAATAAACTCTTTTGGTTCTGTTTCAGGAAAAATCAAATTAACCCCATAGTTAGAGTGATCTGGAAAATATTCTTCTACAATTTGGCCAACTTCCTCTTTTGCTTCAAAACTCCAAACCTCAAAGCGATATCCATCTTCCGTTTTGCTTGTATACCTATTCTGCCCCACATAAAACACAAGATCAGGCTTGTCTGCCGCATAAGCATACGCGTGATACTTTCTTGTATTAAAAAAATCAAAGGAGATTTCCTCTATCACAAAATCCTCCTCATACTTTTCTTCCAAATACACTTCAAACGCCTGCTTATTCGTCCAAATGCCCCAAGGCGACCCCAAAAAGACAAAGGACAGGAGCAGGGCAAGCACGATTCCTCCTGACCCCCACCACAAAAATCTTCTCTTCAGCTTACATTCCTCCAGCTTTTCGTTTTTTCCAATCCTCCGCAAGCATCCCGTACACGGCATGATCGACATGGTGGTCATACAGCCATTCCGCTTGACGAATCTTTCCTTCCAGCGTAAATCCGAGCCTTTCTGGAATCGATCTGCTTTTCACGTTCTCCACAGCCGCACGAATATCAACTCGGTTCATACCAAGCTCCGTGATGGCATAGTCCGTCAAAGCTTCCGCCACCCTCGTCATGATGCCGTTCCCTTGATAATCCCTATCCAGCCAATACCCGATATAGGCTACTTTATTGGTCCAGTCGAGTGTGTTGTAGCTTGCTGCCCCAACGATTTCGCCTTTGTAAAGGATCATCGTAGTCATTGATTTATTTTCCGCATACCCTTGTCTCGTACCTTTTATAAAATTTCTGGAGTCCTCCACCTTCTTTGTGAAGTCCAGCCATGGCAACCACTCGCGCAAATAATCCCTGGAGTTATCGGTCAACTCAAATAATCGCTCCGCATCTTTTTCTTCTGCTAGTTTCAAAGATAGTTCCTCATCAATTTTATGTATGAACATGGTTGTTTCCCCCTAAATGATTTGTAGTTTTTTCAATGCATACTCAATTCCATCTTCACTGGATTTCTTCGTTACAAAGTCAGCAACGGATTTCAACCTGTCACTGCCGTTGCCCATGGCGATACCGTAGCCAACCAACTCCAGCATGTCGATGTCATTCTCCCCGTCTCCAAATGCAACCGCCTCGGACTTGTCGATCCCGAAGTAGTTTAACAGTTTCATAATGGCGACAGATTTGGACACATCTTCTTGTAGGACGTTCAAAATGAAAGGGTGCCACCTTCTGAATGTTAAGTGTGGGAATCTTTCTTTATATGGATCCATCATTTCTTCCGCAGCAAATAAGCACATGAGATAGACTTCCTGCTCCTTACTGTGGTCCATCACCGAAAAGTCCTCTAAACCTAGTACCCCAAGTGTTTCTTTCAAGGCTTGGGCAATCCTCGGCTCCTCCACATCGTTCATATGAAAGCCTTCTGTATAAAAAGAAAGACCATGATTTTGTTCGGAGGCAAACTGAACTACTTCTTTCATCACCTGTTTATCCAGAGGAATTTTGTGAATGACCTCTTCTAGATGTTTGGCATATCCTCCATTAGCTGTGATGAATGTATCAATCCCGAGCTCCCGAATCTCCCTGCACATCGATAGCGGGCGGCCCGTTGCTGCTACCACAATAATTCCTTGTTCTTTTAACGTTTGAATAGCAGTTTTTGTTCTCTCTGAAATACTGCCATCCTCATGATGCGTTAGGGTGCCATCAATATCGAAAAATACTATTTTGCAGTTCATAACATTCCCCTTTTATAAACCATTTTTCTTTTTATCGGCTCAAATGCTCATGAATCAACTTCCATTCCTCCTTTTCTTTTACAAAAACGTTGGTCGCACGTCCGCTTCCTGAGATAAACTCCCCATTCATGTATCCTTGAAAATGAAAAGTATAGAGGCAAGTGGCCGTGTTCTCATCCACCGTAATCCACTGCACTTTCTTTGCCGAATAGACTTCCTCTTTAATCGTGTCCCATGCGTTTTCAAAAAAAGCGCGGATTTCTTCCATGGTCGTACAGGATTTATTGGTGAACCAGTATATCGCATTTTCATGGAGCAATTTTTCCACGTTTTCGAAGTTGTGGGTGTTTGTTGCTTGGATGTATTGATCTAATGCTGTTTGATAATCCATAATCATTCTCCTTTCACCTTCAGTCGATACACATACTGTTCTCCCATCCGTCCCATTACTCTTCTTCCACTATCCTCAAACCCTGCCCTTTTATAAACTCTTTGGGCCGCTTCGTTTCTTAGATTGACAGCAAGTACAATCTCGTTCACTCTAGGGAAATTTTTCAAGACGAAGTTAGGGAGCAATTCGAGCGATTTCCGCGCAACACCCTTTCCTTGAAAAGGGACCGCAACCGAGTAAGCTCGTAATAGAATCGCATTAGGGTTGTCCGTATACCCTGAAAGCTCCTCTCCCTGATATAAAACGAAAAAGCCTGCAATCTGCCCTTTCTCTAAAATAACTATGGGATACCTACCCTGATCTGTTTTACAAGCTAATAATGCATCTTTGGGGTGTGAAGTGAATTCTAACTGACTTTCAGTGAGCTTATAATTTATTAGTTCTTCTAAGTGTTTTGGTTGATAGTTTTCTAGTTTTACCTTATTTAATCTACAAGTTCTAATAAGCTCTTTAGCAAATTGAATCGTAGCATTAACTCTTTCTACGTTTGTCGTAAAGTTTCGTTCTGGATTTCCTTTTCGTATATTGACTGCCTCTTGTATGAGGTCATGCCATTTTGGTTCAAGTTCACTCAGTCCATACTCCCCTGCAGCTAACTTGGAGATGATATCCTGCTCCCTTAATGTGTAAAATTGCCGCAGTAACCCGAGGACTGTCCATTCCATTTCTTTTTCTACCTGTTGGACTGGATAGTCGATCAGTTCCTCTATCCTCTTCTCCATGGCAGAAACTCTCGTTGCCCAGTACTCGTTCATGTTTTTTCGTACATAGGTTGTTAGGTCTTCTGTTGTTACGTTAATGGGAAGTTCGCTAGCGGCCGGTCCCAAGATCGTTATCCCTTTGTTCTTCAGCAACCACCATGTCACCGGGACATTATGCACCCCTTTGCCAAAGGACCCTTCATTATAAAAATAACCCTCCGCCTCTAAGTTGGAGGCTTGCACGTAAATGCCATCCAACTGCGGTTTTTTGCATGTTTCTGCAAGACTCAAGTGGATATCTTTTAATATAGCTGCATCTTCATTCGTCAGCTTCCGGCTTGTCACCGCCACGAAATCAATGTCACTTTGCCCTTCAATGTACGCATCAATAACAATAGATCCGTGAAGGTACATACCTTCTAGCAATCCTGGTAACTCTTTATTACACATATCTTTAAAAAGGGCTAAAACCTTTTGTACGCTTTCTGGAATTCTGTACATCACTATCACCTTTTCTTTCAAAATGCGCCTTCTACACTTTTCGACTCTTTGCATGTTTTATCCTTTAACACACATAAAAACAGAATAAAAAAGCATAAACGAGCAACTTTATATTGACTAAGCAGGAATAAACATGAAATAATAGGAAAGAAGTTGAAACTAAACATTGGGGTGATGATTTTGTTTACTGATGAAAGACGGGGAGAAATTTTGAAAGTTTTAGAGCAGGATGGAAGAGTGTTGGCGAAGGATTTGGCTGATCAATTCAATATGTCTATAGATTCGATTCGCCGAGATCTTTCCATCATGGAAGAACAGGGGTTATTGAAAAGAACACACGGAGGTGCGATTCCGGTAGCATCCGTTCGTACCATGCCACGGCCACCAGCAGAGCGTTTTGGGGACGGCACCGAACACCAGAATGCCATCGCAAAAATGGCTGCAGGCTATGTGAAAGCAAACCAAACCGTTTTTATCGGCGGAGCGTCGATTCATTATGTACTGCTAAAATATTTACCAAAGGACATTCCGTTCACAGTGCTCACCAACTCACTTGAAGTTGCTTATGCCTTACGCGGATCTGAAAATATCTCTACCTTTTTGATTGGTGGGAATGTGAAAAGCTCAGGTAACATTACCGATGCTTTGGCAAATGAATTCGCAAGACAGTTCACAGTAGATTTGTGCTTTTCCACGGCAGGGGCGCTTTCTGTAAAAGGTCTGAGCACTGCAACGCCGGAAGTCGCTATATTTTATAAGACGGTTTATGAAAATTCCAAGAAACTGGTCGCCATGTTTGAGCACACAAAGATCGGCCAGGAGATGTTTGCTGGCATGTATCCGACTGGGAAATTGGATGTGGTGATAACGGATTCGGAGACCGATAAGGAGAAAGTCGATGCCTTGAAGGCTGCCGGGGTAGAGGTTTTGGTTGCTGGAGTATAGATTTATAAAGGAAAAAAACAGTGCCGATTAACCTTCAGGCACTGTTTTCTAATGCTTACTTTTCTAAATAATGCACACTAAATTTCTCCTCAGCATCCGTCCACACTTTCCTCGGCTTGAAACCGCACTCCAATGCCATCGTCTGAAACTGACCAATGGAGTATTTATAAGAGTTTTCGGTGTGAATGGTTTCACCTTCTTGGAAGAAAAATTCGTTCTCTCCGATTTTCACGGTTTGATTTCTTTGGCTCTCAAGATGCATTTCAATTCTGCCTTTTTCCTCGTTATAGTAGGCAAGGTGCTCAAACTGATCTTCGTTAAAATTGGCCCCAAGCTCCCTGTTCATCCTGGTCAAAAGGTTAAGATTGAATGCAGCCGTAATTCCTTTCGCATCATCGTAAGCCCGTTCCAGTGTTACCGTATCCTTTTTCGTATCAACACCGATGAGGAATCCATCACCATCATCCAACAACTTGGCGGACTTCATCAGGAAATTCTGCACCTCCACCTGCTCGAAGTTACCAATCGTAGACCCTGGGAAAAAGATTACCTTTTTTCCATTCGCTTCTAATGGCAAGGTAAGCGGGGCTGTATAATCCCCACATACCGCTTTTATCGTAATGTGAGGGAACAGCATCGCAAGCTCTAAGCTAGATTGGAAGAGATACTCCCGTGAAATATCAATTGGGACATACTCTTTGAGGCTCGTAAAATTATGAAGCAGCGCCTTTATTTTATTGCTACTTCCACTGCCGTATTCAATCAGAGTGCGAACTTCGCCAACAGCCATCGTAATTTCTTGAATTTTTTCGTTAAAAATCTTCATTTCCGTCCGCGTCGGATAGTACTCATCAAGCTCCGTTATCAATTCAAACAACTCAGATCCTTTATGGTCATATAAAAACTTAGAGGAAATTGTTTTCACTGGAGCGGAGAGACCTTTTACGATTTCGTCTCGCATATTTTCTTTGTCTATATAAAAATCATAGCTTTGAATATTATTTTCTAATAATCTCATAGCGCATCCTCCGCCAATCGGAATCCGCTGAACTGCCAGCGCTTGTCGGCCGGGAAGAAGTTACGGTAAGTATTCCGGATGTGCTCTTGCGGTGTGGCACAGGATCCACCGCGCAACACCATCTGGTTGCACATGAATTTAGCATTATATTCCCCTAGTGCCCCTTCAAGCGGCTTGCTGCCCGGATATGGCGAGTAGGCGCTTGCCGTCCATTCCCACACATCGCCAAACATCCTGGACCCGGCTGTTTGCTTGGTTGCTGCAGGATGATAGTGGCCGGTGTCCATCGTATTCCCGTTTATCTCGAGATCTCTTGCCGCATGCTCCCATTCCGCCTCTGTAGGAAGACGTTTGCCTCTCCATCTGCTGAAGGCATCCGCCTCATAAAAGCTGACATGGACTACCGGTTCATTTGGGTCGAGTTTCTTCTTTCCTCCGAGTGTAAAGATAAACCACTCACCATCCTCCTTACTCCAGTAAAGCGGGGCCTGCCAATCATTCTTTTTCACTGTATTCCAGCCGTCGGACAGCCAGTAATAAGGCTTTTGATACCCTCCAGCTTCAATGAATTCCAAGTATTCCCCGTTGGTAACAGGTTGGTCTGCGAGCTTAAACGGCTCCAACCATACTTTATGATTTGGTCCTTCATTGTCAAAAGCAAAGCCATCGCCGTTATGGCCGATTTCTACGAGACCTCCATCATAAGTATGGAAGGTAGGTTCTCTTTTTTGGGATGCTGTGGATTTGGATTCTTTGTAGACAGGGTGCAATGGGTTAACGAAAAAATTATATTTAACATCCATCAAGATTAACTCCTGGTGCTGCTGTTCATGCTGCATGCCAATCTCTATGAGGCTATGAATTTTGTCCGTTTGTTCGGACTTGCTTTCCTCGTGTTGCTCGAGCAAGTCCACTATATAATTATCGATAAAACTGCGGTATTGAAAGATGTCTTGGATGCTTGGTCTGGAGAGGACGCCGCGTTGATGCCTTGGCTGAAATGGCCCAACCGTCTCGTAATAGGAATTGAAAAGAAAATCGTACTTTGGATGGAATTCTCGGTAGTTCTCGAAATATTCTTTAAGGACAAAGCGCTCAAAGAACCACGTAGTGTGGGCCAGATGCCATTTTGGCGGACTGACATCTGGGTGTGATTGAATGATGAAATCTTCTGTTTCCAAAGGTTGAACAAGCTTCATGGTGAGGTCACGAACATTCATAAATCGTTGGGATAATGATTTTATCGTTTGTGTTTCCATGGATATCTCCCCTTTTATTGGATTCTAGC
Organism: Bacillus sp. m3-13; assembly: GCF_000175075.1. Lineage (NCBI taxonomy): Bacteria > Bacillati > Bacillota > Bacilli > Caryophanales > Bacillaceae > Bacillus > Bacillus sp. m3-13. Next base: position 62,385 of record NZ_ACPC01000008.1, on the reverse strand, counting down.
TTTGTTCGACCACATTACCTTCTGCAGGGATTGGATTTTCTTTCAGCATGTTGGCAAAATGCTTTAGGTTATATGCCATAATCTTGGCATGCTCCATCGTGAAATCATTCTTATGTCCTTCCGCTTCAATATACGACTCTCCCGGTCCCGCTTCACCAACCCAGTATGTATCCACATTTGGCGGAATCGTAAAGCCCATATGTGTCAAGCCGTAAAGGATGGATGAGGCTGCATGCTTTGCGCCATCCTCGTTTCCTGTTATGACCACACCTCCCACCTTGTTATAGTAAATATATTGCCCTTTATCGTTCGTTAGTCCACTTCCGCCATAAAGCCGCTCCATCACCATTGTTGCGACACTGCTCTTCTCACCAAGCCACAGCGGAGTCCCGATAATAAGAATGTCTGCACGCATTACCTTGTTGAACACTTCCGGCCACTCATCGCCATACCCTTCGTCCTCGCTAACACCGAATTTTATGTTGTAATCAGCTATTCTTACAATCTCAGATTCAACGTTTTCGTTGTTGAAGTGCTTGATGACCTCTTTCATAAGTGCTTCTGTATTAGATTCTTCGCTGGAAGATTTGAGTGAACAGTTAAGGAAAAGTGCTTTTGTCATGTTGGTGTTCCTCCTTTTGGGTGATTAAGTTGAAAATATTACTCTTTACCCTATTAAAGGAAAATGAAACGTAAAAAGATACATTTAGAGGGTGTTGTTTTGGTTAAGAGATTGTGAAGGGTGGGCGGGGATGCAGGTGGTTTTGAGGTTGTACAGCCATACATATGAGATTTTCAAGGTAATCTTTACATTTATCCAACAACTTTTGAATTTTATCCGCCAAATTTTAGATTTATCCACGACTTTTTCATTTTATCCACTACTTTTGCTTAGATAACCGTCAATCGACACTTAGAATATTAAAAAAGACATACCCGCAACTACCAGGTATGCCTCCTCCTTATTTAAATACGGTCCTCCAGCAGGTACATCAGCTTGTGGGGGCCATGTTCCTTATTGGACGGAATCACTACGATTGTTTCTGTAGCCGGATAGTAGGCAGACGCAAAACTTACGCCCGGGTCATAACCCATGACATGATATTTTACGATTTTGTCTTCGGCTTTCTCCATCCACATTCCATAGCCATAGTAATCGTTATCATTATTCGTTTGAATCCATGGTGTCATCATTTTATCGAGCATTTCTTTGGTTACTAGTTTTTCATTCAGTAGGGACTGCCAAAGTTTTGCAAAGTCGCCTGCCGTAACATAGGCGCCACCGTCAGCACCGCCCTTTATCGGGATGGAGTAGCTGTTAGTTTTCCAAGTACCATCTTCTTTGTCCATATACCCAAGAGCCGTCTTCGCATGTAAAGAATCTAAAGAAAAGTAACCAGATTCCTCCATTCGGGCCGGCTTGAAGATGTGCTCCTCCACATAATCAGTAAAAGCAATTCCTGTTACCTTTTCAATGATTAACCCCAATACTATATAGCCGGCATTGTTGTAATAGAATTTTTCTCCCGGGGTAAATTTCATCTGTTGTTTCTGGAACAACGGGAGGAAATCCTCTAGTTCTCTCATGTGATACATTGGATTCTTCACCCAAAGCTCTTCAAAATCTTCCATTTCATCCTCGTCAAAGTAGTCAGGAATTCCGGAAGAGTGTGACAGCAACTGGTGAACTGTAACTTCTTCATCGAATTGAGGAAAAGAATGATCCAACAAATTGCTTATTTTCGAATGAAACGATATGCTGCCCCTTTCCACCAACTGACAAATGCCAATTGCCGTGAAGAGTTTGCAGCCTGAAGCAATTCCAAATCTCGTATTGGTCGTGTTGGGAATGGCGTCTGACCGATTGGAGAAGCCGTGGGCACTGGTATGAACCACTCCGGTACCGTTCTCCACATGGATCACACCTGAAAAGTCTATTTCTTGTACCATGTTAGCTAAAATTGTTTCTAACTCTACGTTTTTTAGTTTCATTGATATTAAACCCCTTTTTATCCTTTTGGCTTGGGGAACGGGTGACAATATATATGCGGTTAAGGACTCAACATCTATATTATCACACTATTTCGTCAATTATGACGAGAACTCTCGTAGCATTTATGAGTGATTTTTCACTTACTGTCCAAACCGAGCTGATTACTCTCGAAGTTGGGTACTTACTGTCCGTTCCGAACCAAATACTGTCCAAAAACAATACAATACATGCCAACCGACCTGGTTCGACAAATTTTTGATTACCCCAATTTATTTTCCTATCGCCTTCAATACAAACCGGTCCTGTCTGATATCCAAATACCCTTCCCGCTGTATTTTCAAATGAAGCTCATACAAGGGATCCAAATAATACTCCACTTTAAAATCTACCACCTGCCACGGAATAGCCTTTAAATAGTAGATAAGCGCACCGATATCGTAAAAACGCTGCATCGGGTATTGTTTCTTACTAAGAAGGACCTGAAAGCCGTGATCCTCCAATTGTTTATGTGCAAACTCAAGATTCCAATGAGCATACTCTTTATTAACCGACGCGCCGAGCAGTCTGTTGATATCCTGGCAGTCACTCCAGCCAACCTGCTGGGTCAGGAAAGTTCCTCCCTCTTGCAAAACTCTTCTAACCTCGCTCGGATCGTACTCCTCGTGTTTATTGATGATCAAGTCAAAGTGTTTGTTTGGAAAACGCAGCTGGTTGTCCGGGTCCACTTCGACCACCTTTACACCAAGCGGTTCCAGCCTTTCTTTTGCAATGGGAAAATTGGGTTTATACCCCTCGGTCGCACAGACAGTCTGCGGAAATGGTTGCAGCTCGGAAAGCAGTTCCCCACCACCTGTTCCCATGTCGAGTATAGAAGTGGCGTCTGCCATCAAGGTTTTCGCCATGCTACCGTATGACCAGGACAGCATCCCTGATGCAAGACGGCCAGTTTCTGTGATGTGGGAGAAATCCCATCCGGAAAAATCGGTTTCTGCTTCTTTTAAATAGTGTTGAAAAAGTTGATCAGTTTTCATTTAATTCCCCTCCATTTTTAAAGATTCAGTAGCTGATGCCTGATAGGTTTGGAGGTCCGCGGATGCGGTTTTATATGTTGTGTTCTAGTAGATTCATTGTGTGGTCTCCTATTTTTCTTTTCTTTTAATATACCAAATTTTCCAACTGTTTAAGCGATTATTCCTAAACATTTAAAAGAGAGGGCTTTAAAATAGTGATGAGGACTTCTCTCTCTCAGATTCTTTGCCACTCATGTCTTCATAACCTCCATGAAGACACCGCTCACTAAGATTCCCGGCCACTCATGTCTTCATAACCTCCATGAAGACATCTCTCACTCAGATTCCCGCTCACTCATGTCTTCATAACCTCCATGAAGACCTCTCTCACTCAGATTCCCGCTCACTCATGTCTTCATAACCTCCATGAAGACATCTCTCACTCAAATTCCCGGCCACTCATGTCTTCATAACGCCAATGAAGACATCTCTCACTCGATATCCAGCCCACTCACGTCTTCATCTCTCCTCTCAAAGTACTTACAACCCACAACGAAAAACCTGCCCGCAAAAATTTGCGTCAGCAGGTTTCCCTTTCTTTTATAGCAGCCTTCATCCTCAGCAGCGCTTCCGTCAGCACCTCGCGTGGACAGGCAATGTTTATGCGTTCAAACCCTTGGCCGCCTGCACCGAACTTCATTCCTTCGTCTAGGCGGACTCCCGCTTTTTCTAAAAAGAAGGTATGCAATTCATCAGCAGGAATTCCAAGTTCCCGGCAATCCAACCAAATTAGATGAGTTGCCTCCGGTTTCACTACTTTTATAGAAGGAATATTCTCTTCCAAGTAGGTGCAGACGTACTCCAAGTTAGCGGTCAAATACTCCTTCACTTCTTGCAGCCACGGCAGTCCTTTGTAGTAGGCAGCGATGGTTCCTTCTACCGCAAACGCGTTCGGACGCATCAATCCAAACCCGGTTAACAATGTTTCATAATGCTCTCTAATCTCTTTGTTCGGTATGAGGAAAATAGAGCTTTGCATTCCGGCAATGTTGAATGTCTTGCTTGGCGCCGCACAGGTGATGGAAAAATCAAGATGGTCCGGATGCACTTTTGCGAATGGGATATGCTTGTGCCCCGGATAGGTAAGGTCACCATGCATTTCGTCTGAGATGACTACTACTCCATGCTTTTCACAAATCTCCCCTATCCTACGCAACTCTTCACTAGTCCACACTCTGCCGACCGGATTGTGCGGGCTGCAGAGGATGAACACCTTTGTTTCAGGCTGGGCTGCTTTCTCTTCAAAGTCCTCAAAATCCATTTTATAGCCGTCCTCGGAATAGAGAAGGGAATTATGCAAGATGGTGCAGCCTTGTGTTTGGATAGCAGAGAAAAATGGATAATACACTGGATCCTGTACGATTACCGAATCACCTGGTTGAGTCAACGCCTTGAGCAAAAGGTTCATTCCGGGGATAATGCCGGGACTGAATGAAATCCATTCCTGCTTCAGCTCCCATTCGTACTGCGTTTTCCACCAATATTCAACTGCGTCATAATACCTGGCGCAAAAAGTGCTGTATCCATAGATGCCATGCGTGGCTTTTTGGCTGATGGCGCTGACAATCTCTTCTGAAACTTGAAAATCCATATCTGCGATGCAAAGCGGGATGATGTCTTGATCTTCGATGAACCATTTGACAGAATGCGTTTTTCTGCGGTCGATGAATTTTTCCAGTTGCATGGCTTTCTCCCCTTACTCGTTCTAGTATGCTTTAGCCCAATATACCATATGTTTTGCTTCTTTTCCGCAACACACACAAGTTTCGGCTACCTTTTCCTGCTCAAAAGGCATACAACGAGAGGTCGCGCTTGTTTCCTCTTTAATTTTGTCCTCGCATACTTGATCGCCGCACCACATTGCTTTGATGAAGCCGCCTTTTTCTTCGATTTGCTCTTTGAAATCTTGGAAAGTCGTTGCCACGCTTGTTTTGGTTTCACGGTGGGAACGGGCCTTTTCTAAAAGGTTTTTCTGGATGTCTTCGAGGATTTCCTGGATTTTTGCTTCGAGTCCTTCCATAGGTGTGATCAGTTTTTCCCCAGTGTCACGGCGGACAAGGACAACTTGTTGCTGTTCGATATCACGAGGACCCGCTTCTAGTCTTAGTGGAATTCCCTTCATTTCGTACTCGTTGAATTTCCAGCCCGGCTTTTTGTCGCTCGCGTCAATTCCGACTCTAATGAATTCGGACAACTTTTCTTTTAAATCATAGGCAAAATCAAGGACTCCCTCTTTGTGCTGAGCAATTGGGACAATCATCACCTGCGTTGGCGCAATCCTTGGAGGAACGACAAGGCCGCGGTCATCGCCGTGGACCATGATCATGGCTCCAATGATACGAGTCGTGAAGCCCCAGGAAGTTTGCTGCACATATTCCTGCTTGCCCTCGCGGTTTAAGAATTGGATGCCAAACGCTTTGGCAAAACCGTCCCCCAAATGGTGAGAGGTTGCCGATTGCAATGCTTTTCCGTCGTGCATCAAGCTTTCGATCGTGTAGGTGTATTTGGCTCCCGCGAATTTTTCTTTTTCCGTTTTCTGGCCTTTGATGACAGGGATGGCCAAAATGTTTTCACAGATTTCTGCATAGACATTTAGCATTTTCACCGTTTCTTCGTGAGCCTGTTCGTCTGTTTCGTGGCATGTGTGTCCTTCTTGCCAAAGGAATTCTAGCGTTCTCAAGAACGGTCTGGTTGTCTTTTCCCAACGAACGACATTTGCCCATTGGTTGTAGAGCTTTGGCAGGTCGCGGTAGGAATGGATGATGTTTTTATAATGCTCGCCGAACAGTACTTCAGAAGTTGGACGGACTACTAGGCGTTCTTGTAGCTTTTCATCGCCGCCGTGAGTGACCCAAGCTACTTCTGGGGCGAAGCCTTCGATGTGATCCTTTTCTTTTTGGAGAAGGCTCTCTGGAATGAAAAGTGGCATATAGACATTCTCGTGGCCAGTTTCTTTGATCCGTTTATCGAGCGCGTCTTTGATGTTTTCCCAAAGTGCATAGCCGTATGGGCGTATGATCATGCTGCCGCGGACGCTGGAGTAGTCGACAAGTTCTGCTTTGGTGACGACATCTGTGTACCATTGGGCGAAGTCTTCGTCCATGTTGGTGATTTTTTCAACGAAATTTTTATTAGACATGTAGGTTTGCTCCTTTTTTGAAAAGTTGGTGCGGAAATGGCCTGAGTTCGTGCGGAAATGGCTCGAGTTCGTGCGGAATTGGCCTGAGTTCGTGCCAAAACACCCCGAGTTCGTGCCAAACCCACCTTTCAGCCAGCTAAAATAAAAAAAGCCCCGCTATAAATAAGGGACCATTTCTGGCGGTACCACCCTCATTCAAAGCAAAGCTTCACTCTCTTTCATGGTAACGGTTTTGAACCGCTGCACCGTTTCTGATGCAGAACTCTGAGGCAGGTTCAAATGCTCATCTATGGCTGCCTCTCACCACTCGGCACCCTCTCTTGGATAGACGAAATCATTTTACTGGTCCTCTTCGACGTTTGATATTGAGAAGATTATATAGGTTTGTTTGAAAATTTGTCAATCTATTATTTTACTAGTATACGTCAATTTTTGAATCTTAAACTTCTTCCACACAGAAAAAAGCACCCGTACAATCCGACAAGTACGCGCGCCTTTTCACCTAACAAATACTATGATATCAACCTTTCCTTCAAACGCAACAACTCCTCCAGTTTCTCCTCCCTAGCTTCTTCATCCAACCGGTACCTATCCTCCAATATCTCCCAAAGCAGCTCCCCCTTTTCTTCAAAAGACAACGGCAGCCGCTTCACTACCTCACGATATTCCGCCAAAAAATCCGTATAAGAAATCCAGCTGAAATCAAACTGTTCCTCAAGCTCTCTTTTCAACTTCCGTGTCAATTTTGGACTCGATCCGTTGGAGGTCACGGCGATTTGCAAGTTTCCGCGCCTCACGGTTGCTGGGAAGGTGACATTCCCCTCACCCGACTCATCAACCACGCAAACGAGTTGCGACTCATGCAATCCGCGAACTAAAGTCGCGTTCACCTCTCTATTGTTTGTCGCCAAAATGGCCAGAAAAGCTTCCGCAAAATCTTCCGCCACGGCTCCACGCTCCACCAGCCGGTAACCCCTTAATACAGACAACTCCCGCACTTCCTCCGAAAATTCCGGTGCGATAAACGTGATATTCACCTGCTCTGCATCCAACACCTTCGCTTTACGCGCCGCAATCCTCCCACCGCCCGCGATGACAACTTTCTTTCCTTTTAAATCAATGATTAACGGTTGCAACCCTCGCCTCCTCCTTTCCTGAAACAGTAGCCCGCTCCACGACAATTTCTTGAATCACCTCGTGGCGGCTCAACGGTTCAATCAGCAAAACATCCTGTCCCCCACCCTTCCTTTTCCGGACCTCTCTCTCGACTTCACTCAACAGCAGTCCTGCAAATAGCAAGTATGGCACCACCAACACCCGTCCCACTGCATTACTACTAATATCCTTAATACCTTCAGCGAATAATGGCGTGGTGGCCGCCAAATAACAGACATGCACTTGTGACACACCAAGCCTAACACCAACGCCTTTTTTTATTTCCGCAAAAGCCTCATGAATGGCAGGATCACTACTCCCCCTGCCCACAAGCAACACAGAATCCCTAGCATCCACCTTCCCAACAGCCGCTCTCACCAAATCACTTATCCCATCCACGATCCGCTCCTGCACGCCAAAAGCAGAGGCGATTTCCACGCTGATACCGGGATATTTTACACGCAGTGGCTCTAGCGCTTCTGGAATGTCCTCCTTTATATGTCCTGCTGTTAAAAGAAAGATGGGGACGACGGTGATCTCGGTTGCCCCTTTTTCCACACAGCGTTCGAATCCTTCCGGGATAAATGGCTCCGTCAGTTCCAGAAAACTAATTTCCTGAATCGTTGCATCTACTCTGGCAATGACCCGCCCCAAGAATTCTTTCGCTTCCTCCGCACCTTTTTTTGATCGCGTTCCGTGCCCTACATATAGAATAGCCCTAGTCACCAAACCCGCTCCCTTCTATCCGTGCACCACCGGCAAATGTGGCACAACCTCCTCCTCGAACCAGTGCAATTTCTCATGAAGCTTCACCACTTCCCCAATCACAATCATGCTTGGATTGGAAATGTTGGCATCCTTCACTTTTCGCTCGATGTTGGCAAGCGTGCCGACGACTGTCTTTTGTTCATGTAACGTCCCCCAGTGCACAAGGGCAATTGGTGTTTTAGAAGACTTCCCATTCTCCTGCAGACGCTTAAGTATATTTGGCAGCTGGGAAACCCCCATGTACACACAGATCGTATCCACGGAATGCGCGAGGTTTGCCCATTGATGCTCGGCTTCCTTGTCGCCTGCCTGGTGTCCTGTGACAAAGGCGAAACTTTTGCTCAAGGTCCTGTGGGTGACAGGAATGCCAGCGTAAGCAGCCGCTCCGATCCCAGCGGTAATCCCCGGTATGACTTCAAAAGGTACATCCTGCTTGAAGCATTCTTCTGCCTCCTCGCCTCCACGACCGAACACAAATGGATCACCACCCTTTAAACGCACGACCTGTAAGCCTTTTTTCGCATATTTTACAAGAAAATGATTGATCGTTTCCTGCTTCATCGTATGGTAGTGGGGCAGCTTTCCGCAGTAGACAAGCTGCGCCTCATTTTTTGCATAGTTTAGTAGTTCCGGGTTCACCAGGCGGTCATAAAGGATGACATCTGCCTGCTCGAGTAGGCGCAAACCCTTTACTGTAATCAAATCGGGATCCCCGGGACCCGCTCCCACCAAATATACTTTTCCAGTCATGCGCTACCACCCTTTCTCCTCTGGATCTAAAATATAGCCACTCTTTTTCCCAAGACGCTTTTTCTCTCGTAAAATAACTTCCTTCACTTCGGGCTCTTTCAAATAAAATTTCTCGAGCTCCACGTCCAGGTGTTCAAAAGCTGCTTCATCGTTCTCTGCAAAGATGACGGATACAATTTCCTTGGCCTCTATCGTTACGTCAAATCTATACAGATACGCCATCGGTTTCTTTTCCTAAAATAGTATCTAGTACGCCTTGCAAGGTGGAAACTCCCACCCGTCCAACAAAATCGAAGAAGGTTTCTCCTTTTGTTTTCTGGTCGCGGAAGTAGATTAATAGCTCCTCAAGGACATCCGTCAATTCCTCTGCCGCCACTTTACCCTTCAGCTTTTCGTTGAATTTTCCGCCTTTATTTAATGTTCCACCAACATAAATCTCATAGGCTTCGACCATCTCTTTTTGCTCGTTTCGCATTTTCATCCCCTGCAGGCCGATGTCGGCAATCTGACGCTGACCGCAGGAATTGGGGCAGCCGACCATATGCGTGCGGATTGGAACGTCCAAGCTGATGCGCTGATCAAGTTCCTCTGCAATAATTCGCATGCGCTCCTTCGTTTCTACTAAGGCCAGGTTGCAATACTCGATACCGGTGCACGAAACCGCATGCCCGAGAAAGGAGTTAGGGTTGATGGAAATGCGTTCGAAAATCGGCTCTTTTAACAGCGTCTCCACGTTTTCCTCCGGGATGTTCGGAATGATGAGATTCTGAGAGTTACAGGTTCTGATTTCGCCGTTACCGTACTTCCCTGAAATTCTCGCAAGCTCAAAAACTTCTTCTGAATCTAAGCGTCCTACTGGTACATTGAAGCCGAGGAACTTCAAGCCCTCTTGCTTTTGGTCATGGATGCCATAAAAGTAACCAGCGTTCCACTCCTCTTTTGGCTCGTCGCCTTTGGAAGGTAGTGGACCTGTGTACTCCAGCAGCTTCTCCTTGAACTTTTCCGGTCCCCAATCGGCAATTAAAAATTTGAGGCGTGCAAGGTGGCGCTTTTCACGGTAACCAAAATCTCGGAAGATGGTGGTTACCGCAATGGCGACTTCAAGCGTTCTTTCCGGTTCCACAAAGACATCGATGGTCTCTGCCAGAAACGGCCTGGATGAAAGACCGCCGCCGACTTTCAGGTGGAAGCCACTTTTTGTAACACCATCTATCGTTTTTGTCGCCGGTGTAAAAGAAACACAGTTGATTTCGGCGTTGGACGCATTTTTCGTATTGGCACTGATGGACATCTTGTATTTTCGCGGCAGGTTGGAGAAGTCCTCATTCTTTTGAAAGAAATCATAGACCTCTTTTACAATCGCCGTTGTGTCAAAAAGTTCGTCAGGATCAAGACCCGCAATCGGGTTGCCGACTATGGTACGGGTGATGTCCCCACACGCACCGGCACTCGATAGTCCTACTGCTTCGAGACGGTTAAAAATGTCCGGGATCTGCTCGATTTCCAACCAGTGAAATTGAATCGCCTGCCGTGTGGTGATGTCAAACACGCCACGGCCGTAGTCGCGCGCGATGCCTGCCAGTGTTTCGACCTGAGGCTTCGTGAGGATGCCGGATGGAACATTGACCCGCATCATGAAGTAGCCATCCTCTTTTGGTCGTTGTAGATAAAGCCCCGCCCACTTGAACAAATCCCATTGTTCCTTAGAAATGGAATCGAATCCATTCTTTGCGTAATGCGGAATATCATCGAGAATCCGCAGGCCATCCTTCTCCAGTTTTGCTTTCTCTGTCTTGTTGATTTTTTCATTGTCGGCCCAGTGTTTAACATATGCCATGAGTGTAGCCCCCTTTTTATATAATCTTTTGATCTCGTAAGTATTGGAGTATCTTGCCGACAGCTTCTTCGACCGTCTGTGTGCCGGATGCGATCGTGATTTCCGCTTGAGACGGCTTTTCATAAGGAGAATCAATACCGGTAAAGTCCTTGATTTCCCCGCGTCTCGCCTTCGCGTACAGTTGTTTTGGATCTCTCCTTTCACATTCCTCTAACGGGCAGTCCACGAATACTTCAATGAACTCACCATCCTCGAACAGGGCCCTGACCTGATCCCTGTCGCTTTGGAACGGCGAGATGAACGCAGTGGTTACAATCTTTCCACTGTCGACAAACAACTTTGCCACTTCTCCTATGCGCCGAATGTTTTCATTTCGATCCCCTTCTGAAAATCCTAAATCCTTATTGAGTCCATGACGGACATTGTCACCATCTAACACATACTCATTAATACTTTGGCGGTATAATTCCGTGGACATGGCGTTTGCGATGGTCGATTTACCAGAACCCGACAGTCCCGTGAACCATAGAACGCAGCTGCCATGCCCGTTCTGTGCACGGCGCTCCTCTTTAGTGATGGCCTGTTCGTGCCAGGTGATGTTGGTTGCTTTTACACTCATTTTTCATTTCCCCCTTTATACGGCAGCTGTTTTCTGTTGTTTTAGCCCGTCAATCAAGACTTCGATAACCTCTTTTCGACTGAAGGTGGACGGTGGTAACTCCCCTGCTCGCAGCAGTTCCCTCACCTTCGTTCCTGACAATATCACTCTGTCTGTTGGTGGATGCGGGCACGTTTTATCAGAGGCCATGCCTTCGCATTTATTGCAATAAAAGCTATGCTCGAAAAATAATGGCTTGATGCCAAGTTCCTCTTCTGTGAACTGATGGAAAATGTGCTGTGCATCATAGGTGCCGTAGTAGTCGCCGACCCCTGCATGATCACGACCGACAATGAAATGGGTGCAGCCGAAATTTTTTCTCGCGATGGCATGGAAAATGGCTTCCCTCGGTCCGGCATAGCGCATCGCAGCCGGGTAGACTGCAAGCTCAACACGGTCTGTTGGATAGTAGTTTTCTAGGAGTACGCGGTAGCTTCTCAACCTGACATCAGCCGGAATATCATCTGATTTTGTCTCCCCGACTAGTGGATTGAGGAATAGTCCATCCACCGTTTCAAGTGCAGCTTTTTGAATATATTCGTGAGCGCGGTGGACAGGATTTCTCGTTTGGAAGCCGACGATAGTTTTCCAGCCTTTTTGCTCGAAAAGTTTGCGAGTTTGCTTGGGTTCAAGCCATACATCTTGGGCTACACCTTTGTTTGGTTTTTGCGTCAGGATTACTTCCCCCGCGACGTAAATGTCGCCCCTTTCGAATAAGCGTTTGACCCCGGGGTGTGCAAGCTCTTCCGTTTTGTAGACTTCGCGGGCTTCTTTTTGTAGGTCTGGTTCATACCATTCGCTGATGGTGATGACTCCGTATGTGGTATGTTGGTAGGTCAGCTTGTAGGTTTCTCCTTGTTGTAAGGTGTTTGCCACTTCTTTGGTGACCGGCAGTGTGACCGGTACCGACCAGATGGTGCCGTTTGCCAGTCTCAGGCTTTCAACGACAGATTCGTAGTCGGATTTTGAGAGGAATCCTGTGAGTGGACTGAAGAGCCCGACTCCGATAAGTTCCAAGTCACTTAATGCGATCGCGTCTATTTCGATTTCTTTTGTAAGATTTGTTGTGTCATAGTTTGGTTGGTAGGCCTGCACAAGAGTGCCACCATGTGGTTTTGGTAAAGTCATTGTTTGTTTTACCTCGCTTTTTTGTGGTTTTTTAGAAAGAAATCTATGGTTTTTTAGTGATTTGAAATCGTTCGGTCAACTTTAGGACATGTTCGGACAAACTCACCGCTATTTTAGATGCCATTCGGTCAACTATTTCAAGGCTTTGGTCACTTTTGACTGGGGGTTCGGTCATTTAGAAAATTGGTTTGGACAAATTAACGAAATCTTCGGTCACTTCCGCGGAAACTTCGGTCAACATTCGGAAATCTTTGGTCACTTTCGGCAAAACTTCGGACATTTGCTCTCGGCGCCACCCAAATCACCCCATCGCGCCCGCTCGCCAATCCTAAAATCCCCAAGATTACTCCTCACTCCCCGCCGATACCACCGCCGCCCCAGAACCAGCCCCCGTTCGCTGCATCAAAAACTTCACCCCGAACACTGATACCAGCACCCCGATCATCGCAATTACCGGGTACACATTCTGCTCAATCAACAGCTGTATCAGCGTGTAGGAGAGTACCATCGATAACACCGGCGACACCACCCACACAACCAGAAGCTGCACGACAATGTCCTTTTTCAAAACAGATCGCCCTTGCTTTACAAAGCCAATCCCGATAATTGATGACGTCGTGATCTGAGTCAGTGGCACCGGAATCCCAAACACCGAAGCGACGGTGACGATCCCGGCACCTGTCCCGGAAATGACGCATCCTTCCTCCAGCCGAAGCTTTGTAATCTTCTTGCCGTTTGTTTCCATGACGCGATGGCCGAGCAGCAGTGCGCCTAAAGCCACAAACAAACCTCCCCAGAGAATTCCCTGGCCGGTGCTCATGATGCCGGCTCCAACAAGCGGTCCCACCGCATTTGCGACATTGTTCATACCAGCGGAAAATGCTTCGAACACTCCCATCACCACGACCAACACCGACAAGATCGGAACAGCGCGAGAAGATTTCACCCATCGATCGATCAGGCTATTTTTCAGCACCCACGTAGCACCAATTGCTAGCAAAAATGCGATAACCGGGGTCAGCAGCCAGAATGAAACAATCCAGGCAAGCTTTCCGACAAACACGGATTGATAGACAATTCCGGCACCGACCACTGCACCGACTATTACTTCACTGGTGGAAAGCGGGATGCCAAATACATTGGCTAAAAATAAAGACAGGGCCGCAGATGCAATCACGATCAGGGCAATGGCCACCGTAAAGGTACTTTGCGGGACAATGCCGCTTCCCATCGTCTTAACGACTTCGGCACCGCCGAGCCACGCCCCAAAGAACACCGCAATCCCGCATAGTACCAAGGCCACATTCCTTTTAACAACTCCTGCACCATAGGCAATTCCCATGGATGCTGCCGCACCGCTCGCCCCGATATTCATGGCGAAAAATAGACCAACGATGACAGCTATGATAACTAACATGTTTTTTCCTCCTCCACTTCACAACCAGCCTTAATTTGTATGCAGGCCGCACTCCGTCTTCCCGCTACCCGCCCAGCGGCCAGCACGGGAATCACCTTCCACACCGACTGCCTGGGTACAGGGAAAACAGCCGATGCTTGGATAGCCATGATCGTGGAGCTCGTTATACGGAAGTCCCCGGCTTCGAATATGATTCCAAACATCTTCCCATGTCCAGTGGATGAGCGGACAAATCTTGATGTTTTGAAATTTGTCATCTTGGTTGAGGAAATTCGTGCCTGCACGCGTTGGTGACTGCTCCCTTCTCAGGCCGGAGATCCAGGCCATTCTCGGCAAGACTGCTTCTCTTAATGGCTCGACCTTGCGGATTTGACAGCACTGTCCGGGATTTCTTTTCCAAAGAGCCGTGCCATGCGCTGCAGCTTGCTCATCCAAGGTGAGCGCAGGTTTCCTCTTTTCAATCTGTAAAGTTGGGTATCTACTTTCTATCTGTTCAATGACCTTGTAGGTTTCTGGAAAATGCAAGTCGGTATCTAAAAAAACAATTTGTGCATCAGGCTTTACCTCTTGAATTAGGTCGATCAGCACCACTGCCTCGGCCCCAAAGCTTGAGGCATAAATGATTTCATTGGATTCATAAGTTCCAAACGCCCATTCCAAAACAGCTTTGGCCCCTTTTGAGTCATCATCAACCACAAAGGTGGACGAGATCTCCTCCCAGTTTTCGTACGTTATTTTCTGCGTCATGGTGTAACGGCTCCTTTCTTTTCCAACGAAAAGAGGCAGCCCCTTTACCGGTGCTGGCTGGTTGTTCCAAGCCAAGCATCATGTAAAGTGACCGCCTCCAGTTTGTCTGGTCAGCGAGTATTTATTTTTTTTGAAGGCGAACCTTCTCGTTTCTTTCTATTTGAATGACTTTTCCATCCTGTACGACTAGGGTGATAGATCCAAATTTGATTGACTGCAGCATTCTTTCCAAGTGGGTCACAACATCTTCCCATTCTGACTTTGCCAGTTGGCTCGCCTCCATTTCACCAAATAAAAAACGCCTCTCCCATTATGGAAAAGGCGCATCGTATGTATACTGCACCTTATCTTCCAAAATGGGTATCCATTTTGCTGGAATTGGCACCTTGCTGTTCGCAGGTTGCCGGGCTTCAACGGGCCAGTCCCTCAGCCGCTCTAGATAAGCGTCGATTCATTTGTTGTTTTTGATAAAATTAATCCTACCATACTTATATGAATTGTCAACAATGTTATTGACTGTTTTTTTAGATTTTTTTATTTTTAGGAAGTTGGTCCTAGTAAGCTACTTCATTCCCCAATCTTTGTAAGCTTGGTTTCCGAATCAATGATTGCCGCTTGATAGTAATCCCCCGCCGCCGTTTCAAAAAGAACACCTTGGACGGTTTCTTCTTGTTCTTCAAGTTTCACCATATCCACCTTTGATAAGCCGTTTGGATCAAACGTCACTTTCCCTTCTAACTTAAATTGACCTTTCCCTATTTCCTCTGCCAATTCAATTTCATGGTCAAGCATACGCTCCTCTAACCAGCCTGCAAGCAAGGGCTCCACCGTATCTTCCGCTATTTTCAGGCTGTCATTATATGTAAGAATCATGGAGTAGCGCACATATTGCACGGTTTCCAACTCATTTCCACCCATGCCGACAGAAGTGGAGGAAATGGTGAATTCAGGGTCCGGATCTGTTTGTGCGAACATATTACAACCGGCTAACAAGATGGTGAGTCCACACAAAACGACTAGACTTTTCAAGCTACCCTTCCTAAAAATCCCCTTAGACTTCATTCTTTTTTTCCTAACCACTACTAACCCCTCCTAGCATTTCCATTTTATTCAACATTAACATGTTTTTCCTTGCGTATGTTGCAATAAAATAAAAATGATGCGAGATTCCTATGGAGAAGTGATCCCGCATAATTTTCAAAAAAATAAGCAGCGGCTTTCTCCTCCGCTGCTTATTACTATTCGCATTTAGCCATTTCTACTTTTTTACGCTTTTCGGTTACAAGGACATCTAGATGACGGTAAAGGTTGACGAATTCGCCTGGAAGCAGTCCACCGTACTCCCCGTCTAGATTTAGTTGCATCTTCTCTTGTGTGTTTACTTTTACCCTGTTCGCCTTCGTATAGATGACTAAATCATCTTTCACATGATCTCCGCGCAATGCCATGGAAGCAATACGGATGAAGTCTGCGATGTTTGCTTTTTTAAGGATAATCATATCAAACATGCCGTCGTTCATGCAGGAGTCTGGCGCAAGCTTTTCGAAACCGCCTACTGAATTCGATAATGAAACTAAGAACAACATGATTTCGCCTTCAAAGATTTTTCCGTCGTATTCGATCGTTACGTTTGTGGGGCGAATAGATGGAAGCATTTCAATTCCTTTAAGGTAGTAGGCAAGTTGGCCAAGCATGGTCTTCATTTTGATTGGTACTTCATATGATAGCTCGGTCATTTTTCCGCCACCGGCAATGTTCATGAAGTACTGTTCATTGGCTTTTCCGATATCCACTGGCATCGGAACGCCTTCTGCTATGACATCGACACAAGCTAAAATATCATCACGTGGCAGGTCAAGTGCTCTGGCGAAGTCGTTGGTCGTTCCAACTGGAATAATGCCAAGTTGTGGACGGTAGTCCTGTTCTGCCAACCCGTTGACTACTTCGTTGATTGTTCCATCTCCACCAGCTGCCACCACAAGCTCATACCTGCGTTCAACTGCCAGCCTAGCCGCTTCTGTCGCATCTCCATGTCCGGTTGTGGCATGGCAGGATGCTTCATAGCCGGCTTTTTCTAATCGAACCAACACTTCTGGCAGATGCTTTTTGAACAGCTCGCGACCAGATGTTGGATTGTATATTACCCTAGCTCGTTTCATTTCCCATCATCCTAAACGTATATTTAACTAAGCCCTCTTTTATATCTATGTGTTGTCATGCTCTATATGTTGTCTGTTAAGATAGTTATATTTACCAATACCACTAAGTAGTGAACCTGTAACCCACTACTGATAACATATTAGCCTATTTGAGTGTGGATATGCAATTAAAATGAAAATTTTGAGAAATGCGGGCGGCGTCCTTCCGAAAACAAAGCCCCCACCTGCACCACTACTTCTCGTAAGTAGCAACTGCAGATGGGGGCACCAAACTCTTAATTATTCTTCTGTCTTCTTCTCTTCGCTTTTTTTGCTCGTAGCGATTTCGCTCGTTAAGCTGTCGATGCTGTGACGCACGTTTGCTTTACCGGAGAAGTTTTCGATCAGTTCTTTTACATCAATTCCTGATGACGCTTTTAAGGACTCTTGAAGCGTGGACATCAGGTTTGTTGCGTAACCGGTCACTTTATTGGCGCCGCTGTTTTCACCGCTTCCGCCAGTGTCCACAACCGTGATCTTATCAATGTTGCCAAGTGGAGCTGCAACTTGCTTCGCGTATTCAGGAAGCATTTTGATAATCATGTCTAGGATTGCCGCTTGACCGAACTGCTCGAATGCTTCTGCGATCTTTTCTTTCGCTTCTGCTTCTGCAAGACCTTTCAGGCGGATAACTTCTGCTTCGGATTCCCCTTGTGCTCTTTGTGCATCAGCAATTGCAAGACCGTCGATACGGACTTTTTCTGCTTCTGCTTTGGCCATTGCTTCAATGCGGTATTTGTTAGCATCTGCTTCTGCCATTTGTTTCGCTTTATCAGCTGCTGCCGCCTGCTCCACAGAGTAACGGTCTGCATCGGCTTTTTTCTTCACTTCGGAGTCGTATTGACGCTCACGACGCAGGATCTCTTTTTCCTCAAGCTCAATTTGCTTTTGACGCTCGATGATTTGGATCTGCATTTGCTGCTCCGTTACTTCTTGTTTCGCACGTGCTTCCTCTAGATGGTACGCTTGGTCAGCACGGGCTTTCGCGATGTCTTGCTCGCGGCGGTACTCGGCAACCTTCATTTGGTTGGTTTTTTCCGCTTCTGCGATTTCCGTCGCACGCTCAAGTTCTGCGCGTTGTGCGTCTTTAGCTGCTTCGGCGCGCTTGATACGTGTTTCTTTGTCCGCTTCCGCCGTTGCAATGTCTGCGTCACGCTTTACTTGCGCAATACGTGGTTTACCAAGAGATTCTAAGTATCCGTTGCTGTCGCGGATATCACGAATGGTGAAGGATACGATGATCAATCCCATTTTCGCTAAATCCTGAGATGCAACACGTTGTACTTCTTGAGAGAATTTTTCACGATTTTTGTAGATTTCTTCTACTGTCATGGAACCTAAGATAGAACGAAGGTGACCTTCTAATACTTCACGTGCTTCGTTTTCTAAGTCCTCTTTTCTTTTCCCTAAAAATTGCTCGGCAGCTGTTGCGATATCGCCGATAGAGTTGCCAATCTTAATGATCGCCGTTCCATCCGCCATAACCGGCACACCTTGTTCTGTGTAAACTTCCGGTGTTTTAACGTCTAGTTTAATAGATAGCAAGCTTAATGGTTCCGATTGTTGGAATACCGGCACGATGAATGCACCGCCACCTCTTACAATCTTAATTCTGTTTCCTGCTTCGTCTGTGTGGACATTTTTGCCACCAAGGTAACTACCTGTGATAATTAACGCTTCATCTGGACCAACTGTTTTGTAGCGCGCTACGAAAACGACGATCAGGACGAAAATCAGTGCAACGACGGCACCAATGATAATTGCGATTTCACCCATTTTCTCTTCCCCCTATTTATTATAGTTTTCTAATACCTTTTCGTACGGAGTGACAGAGACCACTCCGGTTTGGACATCGATGATCAGGACTTCCGTATCATAAGGGATTTCTTCATTTTCAAAGCTCTGTGCAGAACGTGAAACGGTGCTTCCCCCGATGCTCAGTACCACTTCCCCAAACCCGTCTTTCGGAACCGAGATGATAACTCGTGCAAGCTTACCTTTTAAGTCATCGTCTGTGTAACCTAGCGAAGAATCTGCGGACCTGATTGGTACAAAAACAAAGATGTGAAGCAAAATGACTAGTAGAAGTGCAAGGACGGTGGCAATGGCCAACACAAGCAACCCTGATAGTGGCGAATATTTTTCAACTAGATAGCCTGTTGCTCCAAACACGGTAAAAAATGAAAAGATAAGAGCCGGATCAATAGGTAACACGTCGAATATCCCGTCCACCACATCAGACAATAAAACATAGATCAGCGTCAAGCCGCCAAAGATGATGAGGCACCAAAAGTAGAGTGTCATCATGTCCAATCCAAACATCGTCATAAGCCATCGTTTCCTTTCCTGTTGTATTGAAGGCAATCACCTTTGGAACCTTGATCTTCCTTCCAAACTTCCTTCCGCTATTATATACGGGTCAATTCTCCTAAAGGTTTCAAAAACATTTCTATTTTTCTACCTTTTTCTCAGAAGATGATAGGTGTAAAATAATAGTAGGATTTTACAAACTTTTACCTATTCCATCATAAACCATATAAAAGGGGAAAACTATTACTTATGCTAAAAAAAGGAATTATTTGCGGCGTGAGCCTGAGTTTGCTGGCTGGTTGTACGGGTTTAGAAAATTTATTAGACGAAAAGGAAGTGTTGGTTGGAAACCCTCATTCAGGCAAATCCACTGTGCCGGTCGTGACGGTGGTGGAGGATGAAGTTTGGGAGGATTTTTTTAAAAAGGAAAAAGAAGTGGATGTCGCACCGGAAGAGCCAGAAGATGAGCCAGAGACTGAGGAGGATTCTGAGGAGCCGGCAGACGAGGAAACGCCGGAAGAACCTACAGAGCCTGAAGCGATCCCAGTGGTAGCCAATCCCGGCGCAATGAATGTCATGGTCAATAAGTTCTGGTCGCTTCCGGAAGGGTACCGCCCAGCTGACTTGATCAAGCCAAATGTGCCGTTTTCTTTTGGTGACGAAAACAGCGACCGCTCAAAACTGCGTGCAGAAGCAGCGGAATCACTTGAGGTTATGTTTAACGTTGCAAAAGGCGAAGGCATCGAGCTTTATGCACGGTCCGGCTTCCGTTCGTATGAAACACAGGAGGCTATTTTCAAAAATGAGGTAGCTACATTCGGCTATGAGCAGGCGGTTCTCTATGTGGCGCTGCCTGGGACAAGCGAGCACCAGACTGGACTTGCGATGGACATTACCGCGAAGAGTGTGGGGCTTGAGTTAGTGGAGGCATTTGAGGGGACCGCTGAGGGCAAGTGGCTTGCTGAAAATGCCCATAATTATGGCTTTATTTTGCGCTATCCGAAGGGAAAAACGAATATTACGGGTTATGCGTTTGAGCCGTGGCACTTTAGGTATGTTGGTGTGGATATTGCTGGGGAGATTTATGCGAAGGGGCTTACGTTTGAGGAGTATATGGGGGATGTTAGGGAGTTTTAGGTTTGGAAAGGATGGGAGAGTTCGCGTTATCCGCGAGATTGTATATATATCCGCGATATTTTTTGTTTAACCGCGATGTTTTCATTTTATCCGCGAACTTTTCTTTTTATCCGCGAAGTCAGTGTGAATAACCGCTTTTCGACACTAACCGACACAAACCACCCATAAAAAAACAGAACCCCGACATCCTGTGTTGGGGTTCTACTTATATTATTTATCGCTTCTTAATTTCCTCAATCAAAATCTTGTTCACCATCTGCGGGTTGGCCTGCCCTTTGGAAGCTTTCATGATTTGGCCGACAAGGAAGCCGATGGCACGTTCTGTACCTTCTTTGTAGTCCTGGACGGATTTCGGATTTGCATCCAATGTTTCGCCGACCATTTTACGAAGGGTGCCTTCGTCTGAAATTTGGACAAGGCCTTTTTCTTTGACAATTTTCTCTGCATCGCCGCCATTTTCGATAAGCTCTTTGAAAACTTTCTTGGCAATTTTCGATGAAATCGTGCCTTTTTCAAGAAGCTTGATCATGCCTGCAAGACCCTCTGGAGTCAAAGCTGTATCATCAAGTTCTTTATTTTCAGCGTTCAAGTAAGCTGATACTTCGCCCATCAGCCAGTTGGAAGCAAGCTTCGCGTCAGCACCGGCTTCAACGGTCCCGTCAAAGAAATCGGACATTTCTTTTGTGATGGTCAGTACTTGAGCGTCATATGCAGGAAGGCCAAGCTCTTCTACATAACGCTTTTTGCGCTCATCTGGAAGAGTCGGAATGTCTGCGCGAACGCGCTTTTTCCAGTCATCATCAATGTGAAGCGCAACAAGATCCGGTTCAGGGAAGTAACGGTAATCGTCGGAACCTTCTTTTACACGCATTAGAATCGTCTTTTTCGTCGCTTCATCATAACGGCGTGTTTCTTGTTCAATCACTCCACCAGACAAAAGAACCTTCTCTTGGCGAACGACCTCATGCTCCAGCCCCTTTTTGGACAAAGTTGAAGGAGTTCAGGTTTTTCAGTTCCGCTTTTTGTCCCAAATTCCTCTTGTCCGACTGGACGCAAGGAAATGTTCGCATCACAGCGCAACGATCCTTCTTCCATTTTACAATCAGAAACTCCTGTGTATTGGATGATGGATTTCAACTTTTCCAGGTAGGCATATGCCTCTTCGGGAGTGCGGATATCTGGTTCTGATACGATTTCCACAAGCGGTGTTCCTTGGCGGTTATAGTCGACAAGGGAATAGCCGTCGCCTGTGTGCATCAGTTTTCCTGCATCTTCTTCCAAGTGAAGGCGCGTGATACCAATGCGCTTCTT
This sequence comes from Bacillus sp. m3-13, assembly GCF_000175075.1. Lineage (NCBI taxonomy): Bacteria > Bacillati > Bacillota > Bacilli > Caryophanales > Bacillaceae > Bacillus > Bacillus sp. m3-13. The sequence goes on along the minus strand of NZ_ACPC01000008.1, from coordinate 40,767 downwards.
CTCCCCGTTCACTTCAATATCAATCCAGCCGTTTTCCCCGATCGGTTTGTCATGTTGAGAGATCTGGTAAGCCTTCGGATTGTCCGGGTAAAAGTAATTCTTACGGTCAAATTTCGTGTCGGTTGCGACTTCACAGTTCAGGGCCATTGCGGCCTTCATCGCGTATTCCACCGCCTGTTTGTTCAGGACAGGCAAGGTTCCCGGATAGCCAAGTTCCACGACACTCGTGTTGGAGTTCGGTTCCGCACCGAATTCGTTTGGACTTGCCGAGAAAATTTTAGATTTTGTTTTCAATTCTACGTGTACTTCAAGGCCAATAATCGTTTCAAAATTCATGTCTATTTTTCACCCCTTACAGCTGTGGCTTCTTTTTATGATGGTCGGTTGCCTGCTCAAACGCATGTGCAACGCGGTAAATGGTGCTCTCGTCAAAATGATTCCCGATGATCTGCAAGCCTACTGGCAGTCCGTCCACAAAGCCTGCTGGTACGGAAATTCCCGGTACGCCAGCAAGGTTCACTGGGATAGTGAGGATATCATTTGCATACATCGTGAGTGGATCCTTTGTATTTTCACCCACTTTAAATGCCGGAGTAGGCGTAGTTGGTCCGATGATAACATCATATTTTTCAAAAACGTCCTCAAAATCCTGCTTGATCAGCGTACGAACCTTTTGTGCTTTTACATAATAAGCATCATAGTGTCCTGCGCTCAGTGCGTATGTACCAAGCATGATACGGCGCTTCACTTCAGGTCCGAAACCTTCACTGCGCGTCTGCTTGTACATGTCAATCAGGTTCTTTGCATTGTCCGTGCGGTAACCATAGCGGACACCGTCAAAACGAGCAAGGTTTGCGGATGCTTCTGATGATGACAATAGATAGTAAGTTGCCAAAGCATATTGGGAGTGCGGCAGGGAAACTTCTTCCCATGTTGCGCCGAGTCCTTCTAATACTTTCAGTGCATCTTTAACAGACTGGCGAACCTCTTCGCTTACGCCTTCTGCCAGATACTCTTTTGGCACACCGATCTTCAGTCCTTTAATATCACCTGTCAGGCTGGAAAGGAAGTCCGGCACGTCTGCGTTGGCGGATGTGGAATCCATTGGGTCCAGTCCAGAGATCGCTTGTAAAAGATACGCATTGTCTTCTACCGTACGCGTAATTGGGCCGATTTGATCAAGGGATGATGCAAATGCAATTAAACCGTAACGGGAAACGCGTCCATAAGTAGGTTTTAGGCCGACAACTCCACAAAAAGCTGCAGGCTGACGGATCGATCCACCTGTATCAGAGCCGAGGGAGAAAAATACTTCCCCTGCTGCTACTGCTGCTGCAGATCCACCGCTTGATCCACCAGGAACACGCTCTAGGTCCCAAGGGTTTTTCGTTGCCGCGAAGGCAGAGTTTTCATTGGAAGATCCCATGGCAAACTCGTCCATGTTTATTTTACCGATTGTCACAGATTCTGCTTGGTTCAGCTTTTCTACCACTGTTGCATTGTAGATTGGGTTAAAGTCACCAAGGATTTTACTCGCAGCTGTTGTGCGGATGCCTTTAGTGACGATGTTATCTTTGACTCCGATTGGAAGGCCGAATAATAGGCCATGATCTTTTTCCAGTCCTAACGCTTGGTCAAGGACTTTTGCATATTTGCGGGCATTCTCTTCATCAAGTGTCAGGAATGCTTGTACTTTATCGTCGACTTCGTTGATACGTTTGTAAGATGTATCAACAAGGTCAGATACGCTGATTTCTTTTTTATGTAAAAGGCTATGTAATTCTGATAGCTTTTTATCAAACAATGACATGGGGTTCCCTCCTTACTCTTTCCTATTCAATAATGCTTGGTACGCGAATCTGGCCGTTTTTATGATCTGGGGCATTTTTCAATACCTCATCCACCGGAAGGCCTTCTTTCGCCACATCTTCCCTCATGACATTCTTCATATGTAGAACATGAGAAGTTGGTTGAACATTTTCTGTATCTAATTCATTCAACTTCTCCGCGAATGAAATAATTGCATCTAATTGACTTGTGAACATAACTGCCTCATCCTCGCTGATCGCGAGACGGGCCAAATGCGCCACATGCTTCACCTGATCCTCCGAAATACGTGACATCCTCTTTCACCTCCACAAAAAATCGAACTTGCACAATACCCCTATCATACTAAACTTTAACCCCCACAAGCAATTCTCACGGGATATTGGCGGAAATTTCTTTAGTTGGGTAAAGAGGGGTCTGACCCTCAATGCGTTAGAGCACTAAAGCGACCCTCTCTCTCCCTCTATACTCGTTTTTGTTTTGGGTGTGGTATGTTTCGATTTTTTTGTGGAAAAATAAGTGGGCATTATGGGAAGAGTGATGGTGAATATGGTTGCAAATATTACAGCAATATTACGTGTTTGATAATTCTGAATAGTTTTACTTTAATTAATTGTCAAGTGGGAAGTATGCCCATTGTATCAAGGGGTAGCGTGTTTTTCTTCCTATTGAAAAAGGTTTCAATCGCTTGAATTAAGGGAAATACTTTGTTAGCTTAAATACTCGTAACCGTTATGAGAGCAATTTGGGGCGCCGAAATTGCTGATGTACAAACAAAATTAAAGATAATTCAGGAGTTGATATTGTGGAAACAGGAGTATTTATTTCCCTAGCACTTTATTTTATCGCCATGCTGGGAATAGGTTTATATGCCTATAAAACATCTACAGACGATATTTCAGGCTATATGCTTGGCGGACGTAAATTAGGACCTGGAGTAACTGCACTATCTGCCGGGGCATCTGATATGAGTGGCTGGATGCTAATGGGTCTACCCGGTGCCATGTATGCATCCGGTGTATCTAGCATGTGGATCGCTATTGGACTTACAATAGGAGCATATGTAAACTATCTGGTCGTTGCACCTCGTTTAAGGGTTTATACAGAAACTGCGAATGACTCCATAACAATCCCAGATTTCTTTGAAAACCGTTTTTATGATGGCACTCGTATTTTACGCTTCGTATCCGCGATAGTTATCATCATTTTCTTCACACTTTATACATCCTCTGGTTTAGTTTCCGGTGGTACACTATTTGATAGTGCATTTGGATTAGACTACAAAACTGGCTTATTCGTAACGGCTGGTGTAGTTGTCGCTTATACATTGTTCGGAGGATTCTTGGCAGTTAGTTTAACTGACTTTGTACAAGGTGTCATCATGCTACTTGCTTTAGTACTAGTGCCAATTGTTGCTTTTACCGATTTAGGCGGTGTTGGTGTAACACTTGATGAAGTACGTGCTATCGACCCAACATACCTTGATTTCTTTAAAGGTACAACCGTTCTTGGAATTATCTCCTTACTCGCGTGGGGACTTGGTTACTTTGGACAGCCTCATATCATCGTTCGATTTATGGCAATTAAGTCGATCCGTGATTTCAAAGCTGCTCGTCGTATCGGAATGAGCTGGATGATCGTTTCTATCATCGGTGCGATGGCAACTGGATTAGTTGGGATCGCATACGTAAACCGTACAGGAATGGAATTAGCTGATTCAGAAACAATCTTTATTGTTTTCTCTCAATTCTTGTTCAACCCACTTATTAGTGGATTTTTACTTGCAGCAATCTTGGCTGCTATCATGAGTACCATTTCTTCTCAGCTACTTGTTACATCCAGTGCGCTGACAGAAGACTTTTATAAAACATTCTTACGTCGTGAAGCGTCAGATAAAGAACTTGTATTGATTGGACGTATCTCCGTTCTTATCGTTGCTCTTGTAGCAATTTCATTATCTCTGACACCAAACGACACGATCCTTAACCTGGTTGGTAACGCATGGGCAGGATTTGGTGCTGCATTTGGTCCGGTGGTTATCTTAAGTCTTTACTGGAAACGCATGAACCGTTGGGGTGCACTTGCAGGTATGCTAGTTGGTACCATCACGGTATTAATTTGGATCTATGGTCCATTCACCATTAACGGCGAACCGCTGACTGATTTCTTATATGAAATTATTCCAGGATTCATCCTAAGTACGATTGCAGTAATTGTTGTAAGTTATATTACAAACTTCCCACGTAAAAAAGTACGTGAAGGCTTTACGGAAATGGAAGAAACAATGGAAACAGAAACAAATAAAGTAGATTAATTTATACAAAAGAGAACCCGTTCATTTGGACGGGTTCTCTTTTTTTACTTCTCGCTATCCACCAACACAATCACTTCTAATTTGTCAGCTGTATTTACTGCAAAAACACTGTACACTGTATCTTTTTCAAGCTTTGTTCCAGAAAGGTCTAGAACCTGTTTTCCTTCAGGTGTTCTGATTTCCAAGTCGTATGTTCCAGGCTCAAGTTCTTGATAAACGGAAATGTCTTTAAAAGAAAGTTCACTGAATACAGTGTCCCCTTTAATTACTCCTACATCCACCTGTGGAGCATCTGGAGAAAGATGACCAACGCGTGTGAACGCTTTTCCTTTAGGTGCTTTTCTAGTGTCTTCCACCGCAATCATTTCAAGGTTCGCAAGCTTATTAACAGCCGCTACCGTGTATGCTTTGCCACCTTCTACTTCAAGTTGCTGCGCAATAACAGGTTGATCTTTTTTCCCTGCAGGATAGATCTCCACTTTGTGAGGGCCTGCCGGAAGCATTAAGTAATCAGTAGCATCTTTAAACTTTGCACCTTCTACCGCCACGTTTCCATCCACATAGACGTCCACAGCCGGCGCGTCAGGGGATGCATGCAGGATACGAACTTGTGCATCTTGCTTGTTGTTTCCATTCGCCGCAGCCAAGTTGCTCATTCCGCCTAATACAAACAGCAACACAGCTAAAATACTAAGGAATTTCTTCATTTTATATCTCCTTTTCATTCTAGATTTGAACACATATGTTAGTATGAAATGTTCATGTGGAAAATATGTAAAAAAGTAGCAATAAAGTTTGGTAATTCCGCTGCTTTTGCTAAATATCAGTAAAGTATTAGAAGATCTAGACCGAATTTGTACCCAAACAATGCGAGTTGATGCCAAAATGGGTTGAGTTCGTGCCAAAGTGATGCGAATTCGTTCTAAAACAAGGCGAGTTCGTGCCATAGTGTTTTCTATGGACCGCCCATCCGCCCCCCACCAAAAAAAGAAGCTGACACCCAAACAGGTATCAGCTTCCTTCTTATATCATTATTACAAAGTTTCAGATGTTGTTTTTGCTTGTAAGTGAAGCAATAGGTAGTCAGGACCGCCCGCTTTGGAGTCCGTTCCAGACATGTTGAATCCGCCGAATGGTTGGTATCCAACGATTGCACCTGTGCATCCACGGTTGAAGTAAAGGTTACCCACGTGGAAGTCTTCACGAGCCTGCTCGATCTTTTCGCGGTTATTTGTGATGACCGCTCCAGTCAAGCCGTATTCTGTGTTGTTTGCAATCTCAAGCGCATGATTGTAGTCTTTTGCTTTTGCGAATGCTACAACCGGTCCGAAGATCTCTTCTTTCATCAGGCGAGCTTCTGGGTCCACGTCCGCAACGATTGTCGGCTGAACGAAGAATCCTTTGGAGTTGTCTCCTTCTCCACCTGCAAGGATGCGTCCTTCTTCTTTTCCGATTCCTACATATTTCATTACTTTATCAAATGCAGCTTGGTCGATAACAGGTCCCATGTAGTGGTTTTCTGTTGGGTCGCCAACTGTCAATTCTTTTGTCAGTTCAACTGCACGGTTCAATACTTGGTCATACACATCTTCCACGATTACCGCACGGGAGCACGCAGAACATTTTTGACCGGAGAAACCGAATGCAGATTTTACGATGGATTGTGCTGCTAACTCAAGGTCGCCCTCGCTGTCTACCACAATCGTATCTTTCCCACCCATTTCAGCGATTACACGCTTCAACCAGATTTGGCCAGGGTTCACTTTAGAAGCACGCTCATAGATTCGTAAACCTACGTCACGAGATCCTGTGAATGAGATGAAACGAGTGCGTGGGTGATCTACAAGGTAGTCCCCTACTTCAGCGCCGCTACCTGGTACAAAGTTAAGTACGCCAGCAGGAAGTCCAGCCTCTTCCATTACTTCTACAAACTTAGCTGCAACAACCGGAGTGGTAGATGCAGGCTTCAATAGTACTGTGTTACCTGTTACAATCGCCGCTACTGCAGTACCAGCCATGATTGCAAATGGGAAGTTCCAAGGAGAGATGATCACACCTACACCTAGTGGAATATAGTTATAACGGTTATATTCGCCAACGCGGCTCTCTAAAGGCATACCGTCTTTCAATTTCAGCATCTGACGCGCATAGTACTCAAGGAAATCAATTGCTTCCGCTGTATCCGCATCCGCTTCATTCCAAGGCTTCCCTGCTTCTTTTGTTAAAAGTGCAGAGAATTCGTGCTTACGACGGCGAATGATTGCTGCCGCACGGAACAAGATGTCTGCTCTTACTTCTGGCTTCACTTTACGCCACGTTTTAAACGTTTCGTCTGCAACTTGCATTGCTTTTTCAGCCAAGTCACGATCCGCCTTTGACACACGACCAACAACCTCTTCTTTATTTGCAGGGTTCACGGATACGATTTTATCTTCTGTCGTAACGCGCTCTCCACCAATAATTAAGTCGTAATCTTGTCCTAAATAAGAGTCCACTAGTTTCAAGCCTTCAAGATAAGCTTGCTTGTTTTCCTCATTAGTGAAATCAGTAAATGGTTCATGTTTGTAAGGTAATACCATTACATTCGCCCTCCTTTGCATTCTAAAGCGCTTGCATACAATTCTCATTCTACCTTATCATTACTAGTCTTTCAAATATTGTTTATATTCTAATAGGAAGAAAATAATGGAGGGTAAAATAAAAACCCACTATCCCATAAAGAATAGTAGGTTCTGGCAAAATTAATAGATATGAACAAATGGTTTTTCAGATCCGGCATCCCTTACAATCAACGCTTCCTCTCCGCTGATGGAAGAAATGGATACTTGTAGATTGATATAGTTCGGGAAGTGTTCCACCACCAGTCCCGTTACATACTGGGTGAAACCGATTAACTCGGCTTTTCCGTTAAACTCCATATTCACTTCAATCGAAAGCTGTTGAAGTTCACCATCACGGTAATAACCTTTTCCGATTACACCTGTATGGTTTGGAAAATAATCGTCAATATCCAGCTTGAAATTCTCAAAGCGAACGGCGTCATCACGATATAGTTCCGTGGTATCACTATTTGGGAAAAGGTGATATTCTTCGTTTACTTCTTCCCATTTACTAACAGTGTTGTTGCCTGTTGCCACATTCGCTTTTGCGATAAAACTTCCAGGGACAACGGCATTGGCTGGACTTTGTTTATACAATCCAATGATAATCGGAACATTCTCTAGCCCTTCCATGCCACGGACTCTTCTGATAACTTCTTCCGCTATTTTTTTCCCTTCAGCTTCCAGTTCGTCATCTGGAATCACATATTCCCTCGGATAGCCGCCTTCTTCGTCCGTCAAATTATAATAATGAACAGAGTTCAAGGCGATTCCAATGGAAACACCGCCAAGTTCCACCTGATCTTCACCCTTGCGGACAAGATAGTTTTGTTCTTGAATATGTGCAAGATAGATGGGACTTTTCTCATTCGTATCTTCCGTATCTACTCCGCGAATCAACGGAGGATTTAACCCAGGCTTTTCCTCATCTTCCGGATCTACCCTTCCCAACCAGCTTCTTATCGTGTCACGCTTTATATACTGCCCTTCCTGATACAAATAGCTGTCAGAAGGGAATACATCCTGGGCCATTCTCATCAGTCCGGTTTCCAATTCCTCCACATCGACCCGGCTGTTTAGGCGCGGGGCGATTTGGCCGCGGGTTTCCCCTGGCTTGTAAGGAAGGATTGTTTGATAATAGTCATCTGATATTTTATATCTAGGAACAATAGCTTGTTCCGTGTTTTCCTGCTGCGCTGGATCTTGTACCACTTCTTCCTGCTTCTCGAAGCCTGGCACACATCCGGTGGCAAAAAGAGAAACAACAAGGAGCAACGACAAAAACCTTTTCACTTCCAACACCTCTTATGATTGTATTTCCTTAAGCATTTGTGCTTCATTCCAAACTTCTATTCCAAGCTCCTGGGCCTTTGTAAGCTTTGAGCCGGCCTCTTCTCCAGCAATAACTAGGTGCGTGTTCTTGCTGACGCTTCCCGTCACTTTTCCGCCAAGCTGCTCAATGGCCGCCTTCGCGTCATTTCGTGACATCTCTTCCAGCTTCCCTGTTAGGACGATTGTTTTTCCTGCAAAATAAGAATCAACGTCTTCCGCGCTTACAGGTTTTGGTCCTTTATAGGCCATGTTGACACCAAGTTCTTTCAGCTCTGCAAGTAGTTCTTCCACTTCCGGCTGTTCAAAATAGGTCACGATGGAGTCTGCCATCTTGTCGCCGATCTCGTGAATCGCCGTCAGCTCTTCTTTCGTCAATCTTGCAAGTTGGTCCATATGATCAAACTCTTGCGCTAATGTCTTCGCTGCTTTTGCTCCTACAAGACGAATCCCAAGGCCAAACAGAAGGCGCTCCAACGAGTTGTCCTTCGTTTTTTCAATAGCAGAAATCAAGTTATCCGCAGACTTCTCGCCCATCCGCTCCAGCTCCAGAAGCTGTTCTTTTGTTAATTTATAAAGGTCTGCCACGTCTTCAATCAGATTCTCACGGAAAAGTTGGGCAATTACCTTTTCGCCAAGACCATCAATGTTCATAGCGTTACGGGATACAAAGTGAATCAATCCCTCCCGAATTTGTGCCGGACATTTCGGGTTGATGCAGCGCAAGGCCACTTCCCCTTCAATGCGGACAAGCTCGCTCTCACATTCCGGGCAGTGTGTCGGCATGGTAAAATCACGCTCTTCACCAGTTCGCTGATCTACAAGTACATTCACCACTTCAGGAATGATATCTCCGGCTTTTTTAACGATAACAGTATCTCCAAGCTTGATGTCCTTTTCACGGATGAGGTCTTCATTATGTAAGGACGCGCGTTGGACCGTTGTGCCTGCCACACGCACAGGTTCAAGGATAGCCGTTGGCGTCACCACTCCTGTTCGGCCGATATTCAGCTCGATATCAAGAAGCTTAGTGGTCACTTCTTCTGCCGGGAATTTGTAAGCAATGGCCCATCTTGGACTTTTTGCCGTAAAACCAAGCTGTTCTTGATGCTCAGTGTTATCCACTTTAATAACGATACCGTCTATATCATACGACAGATCCGGGCGTTTTGTGTGCCAAGCTGTGACATATTCCAAAACTTCTTCGATGGATGTGCACACTTTTCTTTCTGTATTTGTTTTAAAGCCGAGCTTATCCAGGTAATCTAACGCCTCACTGTGCGAATCCACACCTGCTTCTCCTGCATCCGCAAGACTGTATACGTACACGGACAAGTTACGGGATGCAGCAATCTTTGGATCAAGCTGACGAAGGGAACCTGCCGCCGCATTACGAGGGTTGGCAAACGGCTCTTCTTCGCGCTCCATTTTTGCCGCGTTTAGCTTTTCAAAAGAGTTCTTCGGCATGTACGCTTCCCCACGAACCTCCATCGTTACCGGTTCTTTTAAACGCAATGGAATAGATTTGATTGTTTTAAGGTTCATAGTGATGTCTTCACCTGTTGTTCCATCCCCACGAGTGGCACCAAGGACGAACAACCCGTCCTCATAGCGCAACGAAACGGCAAGGCCGTCAATTTTCAGCTCGCACACATATGTCACATCGTCGCCTACAGCCTGTTTCACTCGGCGGTCAAAATCACGCAAGTCGTCTTCGTTGAAGGCATTGCCAAGGCTGAGCATCGGCGTACGGTGCTCAACCTTGTTGAACATCTCAAGAATATTCCCTCCCACACGCTGAGTGGGAGAGTCCTCTGTTTGCAGTTCTGGATGCTCCTTTTCAAGCGTTAATAGCTCTTGTAAAAGAGAGTCGTATTCGGCATCTGAAACGGACGGTTTGTCCAGCACATGATATTCATAATTATATTGGTTCAGCACATCATGCAGCTCGCGAACCCGTTTTTCAGCTTGTTCTCTTTCCATGCAATGTCGTCCTTTCTTATTTGGCGGTTGTCATCTATTATTGAACCTTCGTCACAGGGGCAAATTTGGCCAAAAGGCGTTTGATGCCTGTTGGGCTTGGGAAGGCAATGTCCAGCTCTTTGCCGTCTCCGTCACCTTTTACGCTGACAACGGTACCGACTCCCCATTTTTTATGTTCCGCTTTGTCTCCTACCATCCAGTCCAAGCTTTCTCCACCCGTTGCAGTAAGGCCTCGGGATGGGGCTGTGGTACGGCGTGCCGTTTGGGAAGCAGGACTTGCCGCCCTTGCTCTTCCAGTAGATGAACTACCTCCAAATGTGGACGCAGAACCGCCTCCAAAACTTGACCCGCGGCCACCAAATGGTGTTGGGCGGGATGCAGCTTCTTTATTCTCTTCGCTTTCTAGTAGTTCTTCTGGTATTTCTTTGATAAAACGGGAAGGAGGATTGATGTTTGTACGACCAAATAACGTACGCATCTGGGCGTTCGTGATGAACAGCTGCTCTTCGGCACGTGTGATTCCAACATACGCAAGGCGGCGTTCCTCTTCCATTTCTGCTTCTTCAAACAGCGAACGGCTGTGAGGGAATACCCCTTCCTCCATTCCGATCAAGAATACAACCGGGAACTCAAGTCCTTTGGCAGCATGGAGAGTCATTAAAATAACGCCTTCCTGCTGAGCTGGATCTTCCTCGTCCAATTTATCAATATCTGCAACAAGCGCCAGGTCTGTAAGGAATGCAACCAAGCTCTTGTCATCATATTTTTCTTCAAAATTCTTCGTAACAGACAAGAACTCATCGATGTTTTCCAGTCTGCTTTGGGATTCAATCGTTTTGTCGGCTTTCAGCATTTCACGATAGCCTGACTTTTCAAGAACCTCTTCCACTAGTTCCGTCACAGAGATGTACTCTTGCATCTGCACATACCCTTCAATTAGCGAACGGAATTCTTTCAATTGTGACGTAGCACGGCCGCTGACGCCGATCAGGTCCACCTCAGCAAGTGCCGTGTAGATAGAGATATCATGCTGAGTAGCGTAATTGGCAATCTTATCAACGGTTGTTGCTCCGATACCGCGTTTTGGTACGTTAACGATACGCTGCAGGCTGATGTCATCGTCCGGATTGGCAATCAAACGAAGATATGCCAGGATGTCCTTGATTTCTTTTCTGTCGTAGAACTTGGTCCCACCGACGATTGTGTAATTGATGTTGGACATGAGGAGCATTTCCTCCATCACACGGGACTGGGCGTTTGTACGATATAAAATCGCAAAGTCACCAAGCGTGCGTGATGGATTTTGCCTCATGAGTTCACGCATTTTCCCAACCACAAACTGTGCTTCCGATTTCTCGGAGTCCGCTTGGTAATGAATGATTTTTTGCCCTTCATCGTTTTCCGTCCAAAGGTTCTTCTTTTTACGGCCTATGTTATTATCTATCACTCTGTTTGCCGCTTCTAGAATACGTTTTGTAGAACGGTAATTTTGCTCAAGCAACACGACTTCCGCGTTCGGATAGTCTTTCTCAAAAGATAGAATATTGGCGATATCCGCCCCGCGCCAGCGATAGATGGACTGATCAGAATCCCCTACTACACAAAGGTTCTTCAGGCGGTCCGCCAAAAGGTTAACCAATGTGTACTGCGCTCTATTCGTATCCTGATACTCATCCACGTGGATGTATTGAAACTTTCGTTGATAGTACTCGAGCACTTCTGGAACACGCTTAAAAAGGTGAATGGTCGTCATGATCAGATCATCAAAATCAAGTGCCTGGTTCTTTTTCAGCCTCTTTTGGTAGTCTGTGTAGATCTCCGCTACCTGCTGTTCATAAGGACCAAGCGGTTGTTTTGCGTATTGCTCTGGATTCATCAGTTCATTTTTGGCAGAGCTAATGGTACCTAGAATCGTTCTTGGTTCGAACTTTTTCGGATCGATATTGCGGTCTTTTAAAATATTCTTGATGACTGACAGCTGATCGGTCGTATCAAGAATGGTAAAATTGCGGTTCATTCCGATGCGGTCAATGTCGCGGCGCAGGATTCGCACACACATGGAGTGGAATGTGGAGATCCAGATGTCTTCTGCAGCAGGTCCGAGTAGTTTTTCCACACGCTCTTTCATTTCACGGGCCGCTTTATTTGTAAAAGTGATCGCAAGGATATTCCATGGCGCGACTTGTTTTTCGGCCATCAGGTAGGCGATTCGATGCGTAAGCACCTTCGTTTTTCCACTTCCCGCTCCGGCCATGATGAGTAAGGGTCCGTCCGTTTTTTTCACTGCTTCTTTTTGCATAGGGTTCAGTCCCTCAAGAAGCCTTTGACTTAAATATTGCATATTTTTTCACCGTCCCAACAAACATATGTTCTTATTTTCTATCATACTAAATTGGCTTGTTAAATACTATTAATTTTAGAATCTTTGTGTACAACCGCTGTTGATTTCCGCACTGGGCTTCGCTTTCCTAGGGGCGGTGCTTGAGCCTCCTCGGCTACGGCCTGCGGGGTCTCAACCTACCGCTATCTCCCTTAGGAGTCTTCGCCCTGGGCTCCAATCAACAGCTAAAATATCTGGAAACTAATTTTTCACAGCGTCTACTGTTTTGAGTGCTTCTTTTAGATTTTCATATACTGCGTTTCCTACTACGACGGTATCGGCGTGGGCTGCCATTTCTTTGGCGCGCTCTGCTGTGGAGATGCCGCCTCCGTAGAACAGTTGCGTTTTTTCTAAGGTTTGTTTGGCCGCCTGGACTATTTCCACGTCCCCGTACGTTCCACTATATTCTAAGTAAAAGATAGGCAGATTAAACATTTTCTCCGCCAATCTTGCATAAGCGATGACATCTTCTTTGTCGAGGTCTGTTTTTGCTTCTGTCAACTTGGCAGCCTTGCAGTCAGCATTAAGGATGCAGTACCCTTCTGCCACAATCTCCTCCCAGTTCATGATATCTCCGTACTCTTTTAGCGCTTCTATGTGAAGGTCTGTGACCCATTCTGTCTTTCTGCTGTTCAAGACACTTGGGATAAAATAAAAATCAAATCCCGGTGTGACCGATTCGATGGTGGAAACCTCCAATGCACATGGCAAGGAATATCTGCGCACCCTGCTCATCAAGCTCAGCACATTGTCCAATGTGACCCCGTCCGTCCCTCCGACTAGAATAGCATCTGTACCCGATTCGCACACAAGCTCTAAATCTTCGTCCGATATCTCTTTATTAGGATCCAATTTAAAAACGTGCTTCCACTCACGTATTTCCATTAACACTGCAAACGTCCCCCATTCTAATTTTCCATTCCCCTATTATAGCAAAATCCCAGCTAATACGAAAAACAGAAACGGAGAATGTCGACTGGAAGTTACGACCTTTTTCCGATAGACCAAAAGTTATATTTTGCATGCAGCCTGTTATTCCTTTTGTATTTCGGGTAATTAGATAACTAACATCTTTAGTAATGCTTAGGAAAATAGTTGTCTTTTGATAGATGGATGCATATCGCAATCGTTTCAAAATATGATGTGATAAGGAGGTGTCCAACATGCCTATGTGGGTATGGTTTGTTATTGGCTTCGCTATTCTCTTGGCGTTCGGTGCTCTTGTGGATTACTTCGGAAAAAGAAGAAGGAGAACGGCTGACCCTTCAGCATCAACTAAAACAGTCGACCAAGTAAAATCAAACCAGGAGACGTTTTATCGGTGATGCACTATAATCTTTCACGAAAAAAGGTGGCCCACTGCACTTCCAGCGGGCCACCTTTTCACTTTACACTTCTTCTGTTTTCTTTTCTTCTGCAATACGCTCAAGCGCCATCTCATATGCGTCGTTACCGTAGTTCAAGCAACGCTTCACACGGGAGATCGTCGCAGTGCTTGCACCAGTTTCCGTCTCGATTTTATGATACGTGAAACCATCTCTCAGCATTCTTGCCACCTCTAGGCGCTGTGCCAAAGATTGGATTTCATTGATGGTACAGAGGTCATCGAAAAATCGATAGCACTCTTCCATATCTTTTAAAGAAAGAATAGATTCAAAAAGTTGATCCAATTCTTTTCCACGTAGTTTATTGATTTGCATGATTGATATCTCCTTTGCTAATTAAGACTAGTAAATGACTTTTTCTAAATCTGGGATAATTTGAATCCACGTTTTACCCGGGACAAGTGGGACCTGTTCGCCATTTTTGTAGGGAAGGATCTTGCCGTCCACCGATTTCCATTCGACATCGAAACGCTCTCCATGTTGGATGAGCACACCGTTGCCGCCTGAGGTTATATCGATTTCTCTTCTTCCTTGTTTATCGACCACAAGATGAGACGTTTCTACTAAGAAAACATTATGAGCCACAATCTCTTCCTCTGTTTCAAGGTCCGTGTGCTTCACGCCGCCGCTATAGCGGACATAGGCTTTTCGTTCAGCGTCGTATCTATATTCAACATGTGTTGCCTGTCTGGATGAGTATTCGATTTTCACTTGTTCTAAAGCGGTACCTTCATAAGGATTGATCTGTCCTTTTTTCAAAAAGGTGAAAGGTTGGACTTCCGCTTGTGTTTCATAGTTTAGCTGTTCTGCGCCTTTTTGGATATTTTCTGAGCTGATGTAGGAATTATGCGGCGCCTTTCGGAAACTCGCCCGTTTGAAAAGCGTTCCATCATAAGTCAGGCCGTTTATTCCATCTACTTCTCCAGCTTGAATTTTCTCTTTGGCACCAGGACTCCAGCCATGAAACACATACAAAGCGTCATAGGCTTTTGCCAAGTCTACAAAATAGGCTCTTGAACTTCGGACAGGGCCGACAGTTTCTGGCATTTCACTGTGAAAAATGGCAAGGAGCCTTGTAATATCTCCTTCTGCCAGCACTTCATACACTACATCTGCTTTATGCAAACCAGACTGTGGCCTTGCTTTAATATCATTATTCACCATCACCGCAACCGGACGGGCATCTACTTTCTCCTCCACCATTTCTCCAGTGAACGGTGCTTGCTCCATCGGTTCGGAAACCTCTGTCGCCACCTGCTCTTCCTCTTCTATCGCTACTTCCGTGGTCTCTTCACTCTGCTCTTGACTAAAATCAACGTTTTTTTCGTTATTGGATTGACAGCCTGCCAACATAAGCATAAGGCTTGCCAACAACAACATCTTATTACTACTCATCCTAACATAAACACAACCTTTAGTAATTTTACATACTTTTATATTTTAACGCATTATTGACGGAAAGAGTACCGTTTTATTCATCACATCGTATATTCCTCTAGGTGTTATTCTAATATAAGGAAGATGTGTGGATGATAAAAATAACAATGTATAGATCGGATCGTTAAAGGTGTAGCCTCTTTCAAACAGCTGATTTCGCAGCTCTGTTTCCTGCTTCATCAACTCCTCCATGCTACAATCAGACAGTCCCCCTGCAAGCGGTAATGGGATGTCGCAAATGACTTCTCCATCTTCCACCAGCACCATTCCTCCGCCTAAGTCTTTCATATGTTGAAAAGCTTTCATCATGGCGCTCTTGTCTTTTCCGATCAGCACGATATCCCCTGTATTGGAATAGGAGCTCGCAAATCCTTGAACATGTGTGCCGAACCCTTTAAGAATCGTGTTCACACGCCATTTCCCTTTCCGGTCGATCAGCATGAGATACGACTGATCATGGGATGTGGACAGGCTGTCACCTGAAACATCCACTGAGATAGTATATGGCTTGATAATCACTTCGTTAACCATTTCCATCCCAAGTGCCATCGAAAATTGCAGGTCATCCATGCTTAAATCCCAATTAAGTTTCATTGGCTCTAAGCCAAGCGAAGACCAATTCTGGGCAGGAAAAGCTTCTTTGACCGGCTCGTTGTCCCTTGTCACCCACATCCCTTTTGACAGCACGGAAACCGGGGTCGGCTCTTCTTTTGCCTTCAAGAAGTTGATGTTTGCTATCCGGCCAGGATCAATGCTTCCATGCAATTTATCCATCGAAAAATGTCTGGCTGCATTATAAGAAGCCATTCGGTATGCTTCTATTGCCGGCACCCCTTTGTCTAAAGCAATCGCAATGGTTCGGTCTATGACACCGCTTTCATAAAAGCTCGGTGTAGAGCCGTCTGTATTGAAAAAAGTCTGGTCATAATAATGTGCATCTGAAGCTTCAAGCTCTTCTAAAATTAACGGAAGATCCGGCCTGATGGATGAATAGCGCAAGGAAACGTGATAGCCTTGTGAGATTCGTTTGAGAACATCCGCTCCATTCATCGCCTCATGGTCACTGTGAATGCCAAGCAACTGCATTTTAGTCAGCGTCTTTTCAGAAGCACCCGGAAAATGCCCTTCCACTGGCTTTTTGCGTGCATTCGCTTCTTGCACCCAATGCAAGATCAAGTCGTCCCCCGCCATTAATTTCGGCCAGCATGTCAATTCTCCGCCCTGCATAACAAGGGGATGATTCAGCCAACTTTTCATATTAGGCGTCGAGAAAATATCATCCTCATTTTTAATCTCCGTCTGCGCATCAAATCGGCACCACCAATACATCGTCGCAGCAGACTTGTTCATCTCTTCTATAAAAGAAAACGCTTTCTTTTTTGTCATCTGCAAAGTAAGCATCAAATTGTCATTGACGAAGGTGGTTGTTCCTAATTTAGATGCATATTGCGCAAAGGACAGGGGATTATAAAGTTGAAACGGATGAACATGCGGCTCGATATATCCTGGTACCAGGAATTTCGATGTACAATCTACCATTTCCGTGTTCACTGTGTTCGCCGGCAGCTCGTCCCCTACATAGACAATTCGATCTTCATGGATCCAAATGTTGGCGGTCATCCACGCTTTTAATTGGACATTTAAGTATGTTGCATTTGTTAAGACTAAGGTCGGTGCCTGTTTTCCATCAATCACGGAAACCTGTTCTCTAATTTTTTTGTTTTTCCATCTATATGCTTGTTCATGCATGATTTATCACCCACTCTTTGTGAGATTGTATCTTTGTCACATTTGTATGATTTTTCTAGTGAATATTATTTTGATATAACCTCTTTTTACCATGTTACCACAACAGAGTCTTACATGCATTATCGTTATTGATAATTATGTGAAAATTTATTCAATTTAACGCTTTAACTGAAGAAAACATTAATAAATTTGGAGGGATTAAGATGAAAGTAAGACCAAATATCAGCATCATCAATGCGATGATTCGCATCTCAGCAGGATTTGCTACATTAGCGTGGATTACAAGCAAAATGGTTCGACGTCCACACCGCGACTCCTACAAACTTGTTGCCCTGCTTGCCGGAATGAAAATCGCGGAAGGTATCCTGCGCTACTGCCCGATGACCGCAGGCTTCGAACGCTTCCAAGAATACCGCAACGACCACAACAGCGAAAACAACCACTACAACTTCGACTTCGACGACTTCGAAGCCAAAGCAAACGGCGACGGCGGAGCCGATTCTTATAATCCTTCTTAAGGATGAAAAAGGGTTAAAAAGAAAAAAAACACCTTTGGGGGTCAGACCCCCAAAGGGTTTTCGTCACTCACGTCGAACAATATAAGGAGGTATGAAAAATGCTTGAGTATTTAACGGATATGTCGTTTGTGTTAGCGACGATTATTGGTGGTATTGTGGCTATTTTGTATGTGTTTGTTAAGAAGAAACGCCGGACGCAATAGCTTTGTGTGCGATGTCTTTGCGATAGAATAGATTATCGCATTTTACTTTGCGCAACTCTTCGTACACTTTTTTCTGCGCTTCCTCTAAGCTGTCGCTTTGCGCTGCGACCAACAGCACGCGGCCGCCATTTGTTACAAGTTTTCCAGCCTTCGCTTCTGTCCCGGCATGAAACACCAAACCTTCACCAACTTGGTCAGCGCCTTCAATAACCGCACCATTTTCATATGCTTCTGGATAGCCTTTGGATGCCATTACTACACCAACCACAGATTGATCTGACCACTTAAGCTCCAACTCGTCATCTCCGCGCAATACCCCTGTCAGCACTTCCGCCAAATCTGATTCCAGTCTTGGCAACACCACTTGTGTTTCTGGATCTCCAAAGCGCGCATTGAACTCAATTACCTTTGGACCTTTCTTTGTCAAAATCAACCCTGCATATAAAATACCAACGAATGGACGTCCTTCGTCCACCATTGCTTTAGCTGTTGGAAGCAACACCGTTTCCAACGCCTCTTCTACAACAGAGCTTGGGATTTGCGGCACCGGCGAGTACGCCCCCATGCCACCTGTGTTAGGTCCCTTGTCCCCGTCAAACGCACGTTTATGATCTTGCGCAATGACCATCGGATACACTTTCTCACCGTTCACAAATGCCATAAAAGAGAATTCTTCTCCTTCAAGGAACTCTTCGATTACAAGCTTAGAGGATGCTTCTCCAAATTTGGATTCTGCCATCATTTCATGCACTGCTTCAAGCGCTTCTTCATCTGTCATGGCTACCACTACGCCTTTGCCAGCCGCCAATCCGTCAGCCTTCAGTACAATTGGTGCACCTTTGCCTTCAATATATGTTCTAGCTTCCTCGTAATCTGTGAACGTTTCATAGCCAGCTGTCGGGATCCCGTATTTTTTCATGAGATCTTTGGCAAAACCTTTGCTTCCTTCTATGAGAGCTGCCGCCTTGGTTGGGCCGAATACTTGAAGTCCCGCGGCTTGGAACGCGTCGACAATTCCGTTTAGCAGAGGTACTTCCGGGCCTACCATGGTAAGGTCTATTACGTTTTCTTTTGCAAAATGAATTAAGGAGTTTGTGTCGGATTCTTGGATGGGTACAAGCTTTCCGACTGTTTCCATGCCGGCGTTTCCTGGTGCGATGAAGACTTCTGTTACGGATGGGCTTTGTGCGAATTTCCATGCGATGGCGTGTTCGCGGCCACCTTTTCCGATTACGAGTACTTTCATGGTTTTTCCTCCTGACGTGTTGAGGGATCTATATTTTCGTTAACTCCCTGTTTCCTTCCGTTCCAGGTGTTCGCTTATCCAGAGGGCGGTGCTTGAGCCTCCTCGCTGCGCTGTGGGGTCTCAAGTCTACCGCTACCTACCGCCGGAGTCTCACACCTTGCACTTCAGTCAACAGGGGAAAGCTGGGTAATCACTGGCGAGTCTCAAATTCCTAATGACAATTTATCTTAATGCTTAAAATGTCTCATTCCGGTAAATACCATGGTGATGCCGTATTCGTCGGCTTTTTTGATGGAGTCTTCGTCTTTGATGGAGCCGCCTGGTTGGATGATGGCTGTTACGCCGGCTTTTGCGGCTGCTTCGACTGTGTCGTTCATTGGGAAGAATGCGTCAGATCCCAGTGCGGAGCCGACCGCTTTTTCGCCAGCCTGCTCGATGGCAATTTTCGCTGCTCCAACGCGGTTCATCTGCCCTGCACCGACTCCGACAGTCTGCCCTTCTTTTGCAAGAACGATGGCGTTAGACTTCACATGCTTCACAACTTTCCATGCAAGCTTCAGGTCTGCCCACTCTTGTTCTGTAGGCTCCCGCTTTGTTGGAATAGTAACCGTCGCGTCTTTCAAGCCGAACTGATCTTCATCTTGCACCAACAGACCACCGCGAACGGATACCATACGGGACTGCATCACACCTGCACCATTCATATCAACCAATAACAGTCTGATATTCTTTTTTTGCTTCAATACAGCCAATGCATCCTCACTGAAGGACGGCGCAATAACAATTTCTAAAAACAACTCATGTAAAAGTTCTGCCGTTTCCTTATCCACTTCTGTGTTGAAAGCGATGATGCCGCCAAATATTGATACAGGGTCCGCTTCATATGCACGGCGGTACGCTTCCACCGTTGTAGCACCAGTTCCCACACCGCAAGGGTTCATATGTTTGACTGCAACCACTGCAGGGTCTTTGAATTCTTTTACGATCTGCAATGCTGCATCTGCATCATTGATATTGTTATAGGATAATTCTTTTCCGTGAATCTGTTCGGCTGATGCGATCGAGAATTCAGACGCTAGTGGCGCTTGGTAGAATGCCGCTTTTTGGTGCGGATTCTCCCCGTAACGCAAGTCTTGTTTTTTCTCGAACGTCACAGTCAATGACTCCGGATGTTTCTCTTCCACGGCTTCAGTCAAGTAGTTGGAAATCATCGCGTCATAGGCTGCTGTATGGCGGAATACTTTTGCTGCAAGGCGACGTCGTGTTGCCACCTCCACTTTTCCGCTTTCTTTTAGCTCAGCAATCACGCCTTCGTAATCGGAAGGATCCACTAATACCGCAACATCCTTATGATTTTTTGCCGCAGCACGAAGCATGGTCGGGCCGCCGATATCGATGTTTTCAATCGCATCTTCAAACGTGGAATCCGCTTTAGAGATTGTCTCTTTAAACGGGTAAAGGTTGACCACAACCAAGTCGATCGGGGTAATTCCGTGCTCCTCAAGCTGCGCTTGGTGACTTTCGTTGTCACGCATTGCCAATAATCCACCATGGATCATCGGGTGCAATGTTTTCACGCGGCCATCAAGAATTTCAGGGAAACCTGTCACTTCCGAGATGCCGATTACTTTCACACCATTTTCCTGCAAAGCTTTTTTGGTCCCGCCAGTAGAGATAACCTCCACCCCTAGGTCTACTAATTGTTGTACAAATGGGACGATGCCCTCTTTATTGGAAACACTCACTAATGCTCTCATCGTATCGCTGCCTCTCCTTTGACTGAAAAAAGTTGTTGTAAGGTTTTTGGGTAAAAGGAATGTTCTACCTCATGTATTTTTTTTTCTAAACTTTCACGTGTGTCATCAATTCCAATTTCAATTGCCTGTTGCGCAATGATAGGACCGGTGTCCATGCCTTCATCGACAAAATGAATGGTCACTCCTGTTAGTTTAACACCATATTCGAGCGCTTGACCAACTGCATCAAGGCCTGGGAACGCCGGTAAAATCGAAGGATGGATGTTGACGATCCGCCCTTTATAAGCGTTAAGAAGTGTCGGGCCGATCAGACGCATATACCCTGCCAGGACAATAAAATCCACTTCATACCGCGCCAACTCGCGAAGGATGTGACCTTCAAATTCTTCTTTAGTTTGATAGCTTTTCGGTGCAAATGCAAAATAGGGAATGTCCGCTGCTGTCGCACGTTCCACGACATAAGCTCCAGGCTTGTCACACACAAGCAAGGCTGGTGTAGCATCGAGCAAGCCGTTTCGGCACGCATCCGTGATCGCCTGAAAATTGGAGCCGCTTCCTGATGCGAAAATGGCGATTCTCGTTGTCATCGGATTTCTCCTCCGCCAAACGTGATGCCCTCGCCCTCTTTTACACGGCCAATCAAGTATGCCTTCTCCCCGTTTGCTTCAAGGATACGGACCACTTCCGGTAAAATTTCTTCGTTAATCGCAAGCACCATGCCAATTCCCATGTTGAAAATATTAAACATTTCCTTCCGATCAAGCTCGCCAACCTCTTGTAAAAGATCAAAAATCGGCGGAATCGGCCATGTTCCATAATCCACTTCTGCTTGCAGCCCTTGTGGAAGCATGCGCGGGATATTCTCAATAAATCCGCCGCCCGTAATATGAGCCATTCCGTTGATGTCGTATTTTTTCAGAACTTCAAGAATTGGCTTCACATAGATTTTCGTAGGAGTGAGCAGCTCTTCACCGAGAGTTCCGCCCAAACCATCGTACTTTTTATGAAGATCCAGCTGTCCTTTTTCAAACACAATTTTACGGACTAACGAGTACCCATTGCTGTGGATGCCACTTGAACTCAGTCCGATCAGCAAGTTATCAGGCTCTATTTTAGAACCGTTAATTAGTCGCTCCTTCTCTACCACGCCAACCGTAAATCCAGCCAAATCATATTCCGTGTCGTCATACATTCCAGGCATTTCCGCCGTTTCGCCGCCAACTAATGCGCATCCCGCTTGCTCGCAACCGTCTGCGATTCCTTTTACGATGGCCTCGATTCGTTCTGGCACCGCTTTTCCGCAGGCAATATAGTCCAGAAAATAAAGCGGCTCTGCGCCTTGCACGACCACATCGTTCACACACATCGCAACTGCATCCACCCCAATGGTGTCATGTTTGTCGAGCTGGAAAGCAAGCATCAGTTTCGTCCCGACTCCATCTGTACCGGAAACGAGCACCGGATTTTTCACATTTACCGCCGACAAGTCAAACAGGCCACCAAATCCGCCTAGTCCACCCATCACCTCTGGCCTCATCGTTCTAGCCACATGCTTTTTCATACGCGTTACCGCTTCATAGCCCGCTTCTATATCTACACCTGCTTGCTTGTATGCATTTGCCATATGTGTTGTATCTCCCTTCCAATGGAAAAGCGACGAATCTTAAGAATCCCGCCGCTTTTTGTAAGCTTTTTTTCGAAAATTGGTAATTTTACTACTAGCACTTCTCATGCGGCAGCACCGTGTCGGGGAAAATCTCCGTCGGATACTTGCCGGTAAAGCACGCCATGCACTGGCCGCGCGTCTCCCCGTCAAACGGACGGTCGATCGCTTCGACCAAGCCACCAGGACTTAAAAACGCCAACGAATCCGCGCCAATGATCTCCCGCATCTCTTCAACAGAATGAGAAGAAGCAATTAACTCCTCGTGCGTGGACGTGTCAATTCCATAAAAACAAGGATTCTTAATTGGCGGTGAACTGATGCGCACATGCACCTCTGTCGCACCCGCATCGCGAAGCATCTTCACAATTCTTCTGCTTGTCGTCCCGCGTACGATCGAATCATCGACCATTACAACTCGCTTGCCTTCCACGACTCCGCGGACAGGTGAAAGCTTCATCTTCACACCTTGCTCACGCAATGCTTGCGAAGGCTGGATGAACGTGCGGCCCACATATCTATTTTTAATCAAGCCAAGCTCATAAGGAATTCCCGAAAGTTCCGCGTAACCAATCGCCGCAGAAATACTGGAATCTGGTACACCTGTTACCACATCCGCCTCCACTGCCGATTCCATTGCCAGCTGCTTGCCAAGACTTTTTCTAGCTGTATGCACATTGATGCCGTCGATATTGCTGTCAGGTCTGGAAAAATAAATGTACTCCATGCTGCACATCGCACGTTGGGTATGCAACGTAAATCGCTCGGAATGCAAGCCCCCATTATCAATGATCAGCAGCTCCCCAGGCTCAATGTCACGGATAAACTCCGCTCCGACGACATCAAACGCACAAGTTTCAGATGCCACCACATAGGCATCATTCAACTTGCCCAACGAAAGTGGACGCAAGCCGTTCGGGTCAAGTGCTACCATCATTTCTGTCTCTGTCATGATTAAAAAGGCATACGCACCCTTTAACATCGACAACGCATTTTTCACACGATCCTTCAACAATGTGTAGCCGCTTCTTTTAATCAAATGCGCCAACACTTCCGTGTCAGAGGTCGTTTGTAAAATACTCCCCATCGTTTCCAGCTGATGCTTTAGCGCGTTAGCATTCACGAGATTTCCATTGTGTGCAAGTGCAAGACTGCCAGATTGAGAGTGAAACAATAAAGGCTGCACATTCTCATAACCGCCGCCCCCTGCCGTTGCATAACGGACATGGCCAATCGCGGCTTTTCCAGCGCCAAGTTCTTGCAATCTACCATTACCGAACACTTCGTTCACAAGGCCTTCCCCTTTTACCGCGACAAGCTTCTCTCCATCTGTTGAAACGATCCCAGCGCCTTCCTGGCCACGGTGCTGCAAGCTGTGCAGTCCGTAATAGGTAATCTGGGACGCTTCGGGATGTCCCCAGATCCCGAACACCCCACATTCCTCATTCAAGCCCTTTAGTTCAGCAAGCATGGAATGGCTCCTTTCCAAGCATCGCGAAGGTCGTCCACAGAGACGTGAACTGCCACTTCACGAGATGCCGATTCAATATGAAGATTTCCTGTTCTTGTCACCGTTCCTACTAAACTAGCATCCGCAACCACTGCCTCAAATGCCTCTTGATTTTCAGGACGAACAGAGACAACAAATCGAGATTGCGTTTCACTGAACAGTGCAGACGTCATGTTGCCTGTAAGCGTAACAGAAGCTCCCAAACCGCGAGCGCCCATCGCACTCTCCGCCAACGCAACTCCTACTCCACCTTCAGATACATCATGGGCAGATGCCACAAGTCCAGCGCGGATTGCCGCCAACAGCTCATCTTGACGTCTAGCTTCCACGTCTAAATCAATCGCAGGTGCCTTCCCGAAAATCTCGCCGTACGTAAGCTTCTGCAGCTCACTTCCGCCAAACTCAGAAGCCGTTTCACCGATTACATAAATCAGGTCGCCTTCATTTTTGAACTCCTGAGTTGTCACATGCTTCAAGTCGTCAATCAATCCGACCATGCCGACTACAGGTGTAGGGTAAACAGCCACACCGTTTGTTTCGTTGTATAAAGACACGTTACCACCGATAACTGGCGATTCTAGCTTGCGGCACGCTTCACTCATACCATCTGTTGCTTTTTCAATCTGCCAAAAGATCTCCGGCTTTTCCGGATTACCAAAATTCAGGCAGTCTGTGATCGCCAACGGCTTTGCACCGGAACACACGATATTACGCGCCGCTTCCGCCACCGCAATCATGCCGCCAACTTCTGGATCCAAATATAAATAACGGGAGTTACAGTCCGTTGTCATTGCCAACGCTTTTTCGGTACCACGAATCCTCACAACCGCTGCGTCAGAACCTGGAACTACTACCGTATTCGTACGTACTTGGTAGTCATACTGATCATAAACCCACTCTTTGCTCGCGATGGTCGGCTGCTTCAATAAAGCTACCAATGTCTCTTCATAGTCCGCAACTTCCGGTACCGCTACTTCCATCTCCTGGAATTCACGATAATAAGCAGGCTCAGTTGAAGGCTTGTGGTAAACAGGTGCTTCTTCAGCCAATGCATCGACCGGGACATCAGCAATCACTTCCCCTTTGTGAACAAGGCGCAGCTTTTTGTCATCCGTCACTTTTCCAATCGAAACAGCTTCTAAGCCATATTTTGAAACAATCTCATGCGCCTCGTGCTCACGGCCCACTTCCACGACGATTAGCATGCGCTCTTGAGATTCAGAAAGCATCATTTCATACCCAGTCATGCCTGTTTCACGCTGTGGCACAAGATCCAAGTTCATCTCAATTCCGGAACCTGCTTTAGAAGCCATTTCCGCAGACGAACTCGTCAAACCAGCTGCCCCCATATCCTGAATGCCGACTAGTCCATCCCATTTCACGATTTCCAAGCAAGCTTCCAACAATAATTTTTCCATAAAAGGATCGCCGACTTGTACGGCCGGACGTTTCTCTTCGGACGCTTCAGATAATTCTTCTGATGCAAAAGTTGCCCCGTGAATCCCGTCGCGTCCCGTTTTTGCCCCAACGTACATGACGGTATTGCCAACACCTTTTGCCTGCCCTTTTTTAATATCTTCATGATTGATCAAACCCACACACATCGCGTTCACAAGCGGGTTGCCATCGTACGCCGGGTCGAATTGGATCTCGCCGCCAACTGTCGGGATGCCCACACAGTTTCCGTAGCCAGCGATTCCTGCCACCACTTCTTCAAACAAATATTTCACGCGCGGAGATGTTAGTTCCCCAAAGCGCAGAGAATTCAATAACGCAATCGGACGTGCCCCCATCGAAAAGACATCACGGATGATTCCGCCAATGCCTGTTGCTGCGCCTTGATATGGCTCAATCGCAGACGGGTGATTATGACTTTCGATTTTGAACACGACTGCTTGATTGTCGCCAATGTCCACAATTCCCGCACCTTCCCCAGGACCTTGCAATACTTTCGGCCCATCAATCGGGAACTTGCGCAATACCGGCTTGGAATTCTTGTAGCTGCAATGCTCAGACCACATCACCGAAAATAGCCCGGTTTCTGTGTAATTTGGCAAACGCCCAAGAATTTTTTCTACCATTTGGAACTCTTCATCGCTTAGTCCCATTTCACGGTAAATGCCTTCCGCTTTGATCATCTCTGGATTTGGCTCAAGAAGTAACGACATGTGATTCCCTCCAATTACGAACGATAGATTGAAAGAGTTTAAGGCCATCTGCACTGCCTAACAGCTCAGAAACCGCTCTTTCCGGGTGTGGCATCATACCTAATACATTTCCTTTTTCATTTACAATCCCGGCAATATCATGTAGACTACCATTTGGATTGTCACCATTATAGGAAAAAGCAATTTGCCCATTGCTTACTAATTCCCCTAAGGTTTTCTCATCACAATAGTAATTTCCTTCCCCATGCGCAATGGGGATGGTGATGATCTCATCTTTTTCATACCCCGACGTGAACATTGTCTCATTGTTCACCACTTTTAACTCCACCGGACGGCACATGAACTTTAAGTTCTTGTTTCTTCTCATTGCCCCTGGAAGAAGACCTGACTCCAGCAAAATTTGAAACCCGTTGCATACACCCAAAATCGGCTTACCCGCTTCAGCAGCCTTTTGCACCTCAAGCATGACATTGGAAAAACGTGCAATCGCACCAGATCTTAGGTAATCCCCATACGAAAATCCTCCTGGAAGTAAAATTCCGTCATACTCCTCTAAGTTTGTTGCATCATGCCACACATAATCGACTTCTTCCCCAAGCTCGTCTTTGATTGCATGGTACATGTCTACATCACAGTTGGAGCCCGGAAACACGATGACTGCAAATTTCACGATCCAACAACCTCCTCCACCTCATAACGGAAGTCTTCAATCACGGTATTTGCCAATAAGCGCTCGCACATTTCCTTGACTAACACGTCTAGGTCACGGTCAGATTTTGCAATCGTCAACTCTAAAAATTTTCCGATACGAACTTCCTCGACCTCAATGTATGAAAGACTATGAAGCGAATTTTTCACCGCTGTTCCTTGTGGATCTAGTACGCTCTCTCTTAACGTTACGAATACCTTCACTTTATACATGTTGCTCTCCTCCAATACGTGCCAGTATTTTTTCGTATGCATCTGTCAGGCTTCCAAGGTTTCTGCGGAAGACATCCTTATCTAACTTCTCATTCGTATCCTTATCCCACAGGCGGCAAGTGTCCGGTGACACCTCATCGGCTAAAATGATTCTGCCATCCTCTGTTTTACCGAATTCAAGTTTGAAATCTACTAATCTCAGGTTCTTCTTTTCGAAAAATTCCGATAATACAACGTTCACCTTGCGCGCTACATGCTTCAAAATATCCACTTCAGCAGGTGTTGCAAGCTTCAATAGTTGGACATGATCTTCTGTGATGAGCGGATCACCAAGTGAGTCATCTTTATAGTAGAACTCGACGATTGGTTGCTCGAGCTTGATGCCTTCTTCGATCCCAAGGCGCTTTGCCATGCTGCCGGCAGTGATGTTTCGGACCACGACTTCCAGTGGAATGATGTCAACTTTTTTCACGAGTTGTTCTGTTTCAGACTTGCGTTCGATGAAGTGGTTTTCGATTCCGGCTTGTGTGAGCATGGAAAATAGTAAGCTAGTAATCTCGTTATTCAGTCGGCCTTTGCCTGTGATGTCGGCTTTTTTTTCGCCATTAAAGGCAGTGGCGGAGTTTTTATATTGAATCCAGACGACATTTTCGTCGGTTGTTGAGTAGACCAGTTTTGCTTTACCTTCATATAGTAGTGCTTGCTTTTGCAAGGTCATGGGTTTGCCTCCTGTAAAAAAGAGATGGTTTTTTGCGTTTACTCCCTGTTCATTTCCGTTGCAGGCACTCGCTTTCCGCGGGGCGGTGCTTGAGCCTCCTCACTTCGTTGCGGGGTCTCAACCTACCGCTTCCTTCCGCAGGAGTCTCGTGCCTTCCACTTCAATGAACAGGGGAAAACATTTTATGCAATTAGATTTGTTGAAATCAAGAGACAACCTAGCTGTTGCTTGGAGCAAAAGGCGTAGACTCCAGCGGGGGAGTAGCGACAATGTTGAGACCCCGCAGGCTTGCCGAGGAGGCTCAAGGTCGCCCCGCGGAAAGCGAAGCCTTTTGCGGAAAGCAACAGTGGTGTTTCACCAATTCCTAAAGCCCTAAACGATCAAAAATCGTATCAACATGTTGCAGGTGGTAATTGTAGTCGAAGCAGTCCTCAATTTGTGCCGGTGTTAGACGGGACGTAATTTTCTCTTCGCCTTCCACTAACTCACGGAAGTGTACTTGCTTCTCCCATGCTTCCATCGCTTTTGGCTGAACCGTGTCGTATGCTTCCTCACGGGACATGCCAGTGTCGATCAACGCAAGCAACACGCGCTGGGAGTAGATAAGACCCAATGTGCGGTCCATGTTGCGCTTCATGTTTTCCGGGAACACCGTCAAGTTTTTGATGATGTTACCAAAACGGTTTAGCATATAATTCAATGCGATCGTGCTGTCTGGTAAAATGATGCGCTCTGCAGAAGAATGCGAGATATCGCGCTCATGCCAAAGTGGCACATTCTCATAAGCAGTCATCATATATCCGCGGATCACGCGCGCTAGACCTGTCATATTCTCGGAACCGATCGGATTACGCTTATGCGGCATAGCCGAAGATCCTTTTTGTCCTTTTGCAAAGAACTCTTCTACTTCGCGTGTTTCACTCTTTTGCAGTCCGCGTACTTCCACTGCAAATTTTTCGATGGAAGTTGCGATCAACGCCAGTGTGCTTAAGTAGTGAGCATGACGGTCACGTTGTAAAGTTTGTGTAGAGATTGGCGCACGTTGCAAGCCTAACTTTTCGCATACATACTCTTCTACAAACGGGTTGATGTTGGCGTAAGTTCCAACCGCACCGGAAATTTTTCCGAACTCGATGCCTTCTGCCGCTTGTTTGAAACGCTCAAGGTTACGTTTCATTTCCTCGTACCATAGAGCAAGCTTCAAACCGAATGTTGTCGGCTCTGCGTGAACCCCGTGCGTACGGCCCATCATCACTGTGTATTTATGGTCTTGCGCTTTTTCTTTTAAAATAGTGACAAAGCGTTCGATGTCAGCAAGTAGGATCTCGTTAGCCTGCTTCAATTGGTAAGATAAAGCCGTGTCGACTACATCTGTAGAAGTTAATCCGTAATGTACCCACTTTTTCTCGTCGCCAAGTGTTTCAGATACCGCTCTTGTAAAAGCAACCACGTCATGGCGAGTTTCCGCTTCAATTTCTTTGATGCGCTCGATATCGAAGGATGCTTTTTCACGAAGTACCTTTACGTCTTCTTTCGGGATGTCCCCAAGCTCCGCCCATGCTTCACAAGCTAGAATTTCCACTTCAAGCCAAGCCTGAAAACGGTTCTCCTCTGTCCAAATCGCGCCCATCTCGGGTCTTGTATAACGTTCAATCATGTTAAAATCCTCCGTTCAACTGTGTTCCATATCTGCCAGGAAGCCTCTTGCTCCAAAGCCTGTTCTATTGTATCAGCTAAAATGTTGATATGTCCCATTTTTCGTTTCTCTTTTTTCTCGTGCTTGCCGTATAAATGAAGCTTGGCATTTTCATAATGAGGAATGTGCTCAATTGCCGCATCCACATGTTCCCCTAATAGATTAACCATTACCGCAGGCTTCCATAAGGTCGTTTTTCCAAGAGGCATCCCTGCCACCGCTCTAATGTGCTGCTCAAACTGTGATGTCTCGCAAGCATCCATCGTATAGTGTCCAGAGTTATGCGGCCTTGGCGCCAGTTCATTTATATAAAAGGTCCCATCTTCAAGGACAAACATCTCGACCGCCAGTGTTCCGATAAGATTGAAATGCCTTGCCAACGTCATCGCACTTTGAATCGCGTTCATCTCGAGAATCTGATCGACCCTTGCAGGTGCGATTGTTTTATATAAAATATTTTCCCGATGTTCGTTTTCTCCGACTGGGAAAGCCTTGATTTCACCTGTTGTGCTTCGTGCCACAACAACGGATATTTCTTTTACGAAAGGAATCCATTTTTCTAGGACACATTCGCCGTGTTCAAGGAGTTTTGTAGCCTGTTCGAGCGCTGTATCATCCTTTAAAACTACCTGGCCTTTGCCGTCATAACCGAATCGACTCGTTTTCAGGACACTTGGATAGCCGATCTTTTGGATGGCTTCGTTGAGCTCTGCCTCTGTCGTTACTTCCATAAAAGGTGCAACCTGAAGCCCAGCTGCTTCAATCGCCATTTTTTCGGTAGCGCGATGCTGGGTTACTTTTAACACTTCACTTCCCTGTGGCAAGTAGGCGTTCTCCTCAAGCCAAGTGAGCGCTTCGTAATCAATGTTTTCAAACTCATAGGTGACGACATCGGATAATGAAGCAAGTTTTTTGATGGCTTCCATGTCGTTAAATGCCGCGGTGATTTCGATGTCTGCGACCTGTCCGCATGGTGAATCTGGTGTTGGGTCAAGCACGGCGATTTTGAATCCCATTGCTTTTGCTGATTGGGCCATCATTCGGCCAAGTTGTCCGCCGCCGATGATGCCGATGGTTGCTGGTGGGGTGATCTTTTTAAAATTAAACAAGCTGATCACTACTTTCTATCACTTGTTGTTCTGTCGCTTCTCTTCGTGTTTGCAGGCGTTCTGCCGTGTTGCTGTCATAAGCGCCGATCATTTGTGCTGCAAGGAGCCCTGCGTTTGTTGCTCCGGCTTTTCCGATGGCAACGGTCGCGACTGGCACACCGCCTGGCATCTGGACGATGGAGAGCAGGGAATCTAGGCCGTTGAGTGCTTTGGATTGAACCGGCACACCGATTACTGGTAGCGTGGTTTTGGCTGCTACCATTCCAGGTAGGTGTGCTGCTCCTCCTGCTCCGGCGATGATGACTTTTAGGCCTCGTTCTCTTGCTTGTTCTGCGTAGGTGAACATGAGGTCTGGTGTGCGGTGTGCGGATACGACTTTCTTTTCGTATGGTATATGGAGTTCGTCAAGCATGTCACATGCGTGTTTCATTGTTTCCCAATCGGAAGTACTTCCCATGATCACTCCAACTAAAGCGTTCATTTTGTTGCCTCCCTTTTAAAAATTTTAAGTGGTATCGCGTTTAACTCCCTGTTTCCTTTCGTTCCAGGTGTTCGCTTTCCGCGGGACGGTGCTTGAGCCTCCTCACTTCGTTGCGGGGTCTCAACCTACCGTTACTCCCCCGCTGGAGTCTCACACCTTGCACTCCAGTCAACAGGGTGGTTTTTTAAAAACAGAAAAGCCCAGATTGGACTGGTCCCTGGGTTAGAGGGAAAGCAGTCCATCTGGGCTTTCATTAGCATGGGTAAACAAACTTAGTCGCCATGAAAAACATAGATAGTGTTAACTTCCCCTCATAGTCCGACCAATTTACGGCGGTCAGGTAGAGACTTATGGGCCATATTCCCAAAATTATATGAGGTTTCATTATTCGTTTTTTAATTCGTTTTCATCTACGTTTATCTTACCGTCAATTCGGGTCAATGTCAACGAAAATCAGAACAATGTAGTTTATTTGTCGATTAATGTTCGTATTTTGGTGTTATTTTTCTATTAATTTGCCTTCAAATACTGTTTTTCTTCCAATTGGATATACTTCTTTGTGTCCGTTTTTTACTGTCTCCTGAAATATCGGCTCTTCCATCCGGCGAGAAGGCATGTAGCCTTCCTTTGCCATCCGGTCGAGGCAGTCACTGATGCTTTCGTTTTCCATCACTTCGAATTTTCGTTTTCGCGGCGTTTTACCCATTCTTTAATTTTCCTTTCCTTTACGGCTTTGACCCAGAACCCGCCATGGATGGTTTTTGGTTCGTAGGCAATGATGAATGCCTTGGGGTCATGCTCTTTAATGGCATGATACAAGCTTACTTCATATTTTCTAGGTGTTAAAATTTGCATGGCCATTCGGTCGCCTTCAAGACCATTAGCCTGCCAGTTGGTCACCCCGTACCCTTTTTCACGCAAAAGTTTTGGCAGATCCTTGTCATACTCCTTCGTAATAACATTAACGGTGGTGTATCCAAGTGCCAGTTTTTCTTCTATTTTCATTCCGACAATAACACCAATCCCATAACCTAGAGCATATGCAGCTAAGTTTTGGATTTCATTGAGGTTGTCTAACACTAGGCCAAGACCCACCACATAGATGACCACTTCGACCATACTGATCCCCGCGGCCAAATAACGTTGACCCTTTAAGGTCAAAATCATTCTTATCGTGAAAAATGAGACGTAAACAATATTGATAATGATGATGATTGCTACCATAACAAAACTATTTTCAAGCAAAATACATGCCTCCTAGATGACAAATCTAGTAACTAATTCTAATGGAACCTGCTATAACCTGTAAACACTTTAGGTAAATTAATTGGACTAAAGTCCCAGAAGTGTTAGGATAGTATAGCTGCCGTTTTTGTAACAAATACTTAACCTATGAAAGAAGTGATGAGAAATCATTAAAGGAGTGAAAACATTATGAAGAAAGCAACCCCTGTATTTATTGTTTCTATTATAGTTGCTGTCTTATTCATTATTTGGGGCGTGATTCCCGCAAGCATGTTGGGAAATGCCGCTCTAAAGCCTGTCACAGAAGCTGTGCAAGGTTTTATTGTTGATAAGTTCGGCTGGTTTTATCTTTTAACTGCAACAGGATTTTTGTTATTTAGCATTATTCTTATATTCACTAAATTCGGCCGTATTAAACTTGGTAAAGATACGGACGAACCGGAATACAATTACATCACCTGGTTTGCGATGTTATTTAGTGCCGGGATGGGTATCGGATTAGTATTTTGGGGTGCTTCAGAGCCGATGTATCATTTTT
The DNA here is from genome assembly GCF_000175075.1 of Bacillus sp. m3-13. Taxonomy (NCBI): domain Bacteria; kingdom Bacillati; phylum Bacillota; class Bacilli; order Caryophanales; family Bacillaceae; genus Bacillus; species Bacillus sp. m3-13. The sequence continues at coordinate 7,990 of NZ_ACPC01000008.1, read as the reverse complement.
TCGCCCCACCGACCGGAGAAGGGCAAACGTCTGAAGCGGCCAGGGTAGCAATGCGCTATTCATTTTTCCATTGGGGACTGCATCCTTGGGCCATCTATTCTGTCATCGCGCTTGCCTTAGCGTATTTCCAGTTTAGAAAAGGTTCACCAGGAGTTATCAGCTCCATCTTACGACCAATCCTAGGGGACCGGGTTGATGGCCATCTTGGTACATTCATCAACTTTATCGCGGTTTTTGCGACCATCTTTGGTGTTGCAACTTCCCTTGGGCTTGGAGCGATCCAAATTAGCGGTGGACTTTCTAGTGTCACCCCGGCTATCACAAACAATATCACGACACAACTGATTGTCATCGCAGTAGTGACAGTATTGTTTATGCTTTCTGCACAGACTGGGTTGAACAAAGGAATTAAATACTTGAGTAACCTGAATGTCGTGCTCGCAATTTCTTTAATGTTGTTCTTGCTGTTTGCAGGGCCAACTAATTTCATTATGGATCTGTTTACCACAACGATTGGTAGCTATGTTCAAAACCTGCCATCCATGAGCTTCCGCCTGTTCCCGTTTGATGCGGATAATTCTTGGGTACAAGATTGGACGATTTTCTACTGGGCATGGTGGATTGCCTGGGCACCATTTGTGGGCACATTCATCGCCCGCATTTCTAAAGGGCGGACAATCCGTGAATTCTTACTGGGAGTATTATTAGTTCCAACCATTTTCGGAGGATTATGGTTCTCCGTATTCGGTGGTTCAGCAATATTCCTGGAGTATTTTGAAGGAATTCCTGTTTATAGCGTTATCGAGGAGTCTGGAATGGAAGTGGCATTGTTCTCTGTCTTGCAAAATTATCCGCTTGGCATGATTATGTCTGGGCTTGCCATCTTCCTGATCTGCACCTTCTTCATCACTTCAGCAGATTCAGCAACTTTTGTACTTGGCATGCAAACAACCAATGGCAGTATGCACCCGCCAAACTCCATCAAGTTTGTATGGGGGCTTATTCAATCGGCAGCAGCAGCAATCCTGCTTTGGACCGGTGGCCTCGAAGCACTTCAAACTGCTTCCATCATCGCCGCCTTCCCATTCGCCATCATCATGATTCTCATGGTCTTATCGCTCATGAAATCATTCAAAAGCGAAAAATTCACCAACGTGACCAAACCGGTGAATGTGGAAAAGAAAGACTAAGCAACACAATAAGGAATAGTAAAACCCCGCCTTTTTTGAGGCGGGGTTTTTAGTGCTTTAACGGAGTGAGAGTCAGACCCCTCTTTACCTCTTCATCACTTTACCATATAAAACAACTGCAGGCAGCAGTAGCATGGCACCGAGGACGAGGGCGGTTCGAATGTAGTATCTAGTGGCGATGACGCCGACGAATGGTCCTCCGAGGCCTTGGCCGACCGCCTTGCCTTGGCCCATGATGGATAGGACGGTGGCACGGGATTTACTTTCTAGCTGCTGGTTCAGCCACGCCTGGTACATTGGTGCGGTGATGGAACAGATAATGCCAAGCACCCAGAAGCATACTATGGCCAAGTAGAAGGTTGGTGTTACCGCGAAAAGAACCAGGAAGATAACCTGCCCCATTGTAAAATAAAACAAGCTGTATCTGATCACCTTTGGCTCATTCACATCAAATCGGCGTTGGTACCATTCCATCGCGCCGATGCTAATCAAAGTCCCTACAAACTGAATGACACCAAACCAAACAACCACATCAAGCGTTCCAATGCTCGGAAACGTGAAGGCTTCCAACAAATGCGCTTCCCAGAGACGGTCAAAACCCTCAGATGTCGCACCGATAAATACCGTCACCACTAACAGCATGACAAGCACCGGCTTATTTTTTATAAAATACACACCAGAAATAAACGTCCCGGCCATTGCTTTCAATGGATTCACGGTGGCATTTTCCACTCGCTTGAAATTCTTTTCCTTCATATTAAGACATAAGAAGATGCCAAGCAAAATGTAAAGCACCCCTCCTGCCAGATAAGGAAGATTCAGTGCAATGCTTGCAAGCGCCACACTGATGATGATTCCAACAAGGCTCGCAATTAGACGAAGCTGATTCGTACGGACGAATATTTTGGCAACGGCCTCATTCCCCACTTCATCTGTCAGCCATGCCTGATCCGCTCCACTTAGGAATGTTTCTCCGATTCCGCGGATGAACTCAGCAAATAGCAATAAGACGAAAGCGGACAGCACTCCGACTGCCAATGTACTGTTGCTGAGATAAGGAATACTACCTTCAAAAATAAAGGCAACTCCTAAGATATAGGTTGCAATGATGATGGACAGTCTCCTACTATACGTATCCGCAACGACCCCCGTGATACTTTCAAAAACAATAACAGTCAGCTCAATGGCCGTTCCAATTAATATTAGTTGCAAAGGATTCAATCCTAATTCTTCAATATAATAGATCGCATACGTCGTAAACATGATGGAGCTCGCAAGCGAAATGATAATATTCATTGTGTAATACACATGCTTTGTTTCCAATTTATTCATTGTTACCTACTTTCCAGCAAGCAACAACACGGTTTTAAACGCTAGTCGTCACTTGCTAATACGATGTAATTTCCTTTGTGTTTTCGTTTAAAATCCATGTATAGTTTTTTGACATGTTTAAACACCTCCATTTCAAAATATACCATGATTTTCCTCATCTGTGTTTAAGAGAAAATCGACAAACAGATTATATATTGGCTTAGGACCTTATGAGTTAGGAACTTTCCTAGGCACTTCCACGCCCATCTCTGCATAATCTATTGGCAAAGAGAATGCACCCCTTGAAAGGAAGCGTGATGGACGATGATGCCCTTCAATCAATTCAAAAACATGGGAGACTGGCGCAAGCAGTGGGATCAGTTCTTCGGAGATGAGTTTTGGAACGGTTTTGAGCCATACTTTGAAAATATGCAGACCCAGACCAATCTTTATAAAAAAGAGAATGAACTGCTATGTGTTATGTGCCTGCCAGGTCTTGTGAACCCAGAACAAGTACAACTATTTGTGCGCCCGCAACAGCTTGAAGTAAAAGGACAAATCAACCTCAACATCCAAGGTTACGAATTAGTCGAAGAGGGAATTGCACAAGGCGAATTCCAACGCACCTTCGAACTTCCATTCCCTGTCCGCGACGACAAAGTAGACGCCACCTACGAAAACGGCCTCCTCCTCATCCAACTCCACCGCCACATCATAAGCGACACCAAACGCCAAATCTACGTCAGAGGCGGCGCGAACAAGGAGAAGGGGTAAGGGAAAATAAAAAACCGAAAAGGGGTCAGACCCCTCTAGGAATTTCCACTTCGACGTCGAATACTATATAAGTTAACCACTTTCATTCTCTGCCCCTTCACCTACGAAGGGGTTTTTTATATGGTTTTTAGGTGAGTTTAATAAGTGAATTACGCCGACAAAAAAAACAAAAAAAATTTAAAATTAAAATGAACGGTTTGTAAATTCGCAGCGTCTTATGGTTGAACGAACGAAAACACATGAAAACAGAAAAGAAAGGAGGCATCGATTTGGAGCAGGAAGAAGACATTTATCTGATACAAGAGGCAATCACAGGCGACGACGATGCCTTCACCCAGCTATTTCAGAAGCACTATTCTTTTCTATACAAATACTTACTCAAACTTACATTGAACGAAGAAACGAGCAGCGACCTCGCACAGGAAACCATGATGAGATGCTACACAAACCTTGCCTCGTTTAAAGGAGACGGGAAATTCTCCACTTGGATGATCTCGATTGCCTCTAGGCTCTACATCGATTCCATCCGAAAAAAAGAGCGCGAGAAGAAAAAAGCCAACCGGCTCCTGCATGTCCTATCAAGACAGCTCAACTTCCGCTCAAAATCAAACGGCATGGAATGGAGCGACACGTTCTCAGACTTCAACCAGCTGCCACCAGACACAAGAACACCTATTTTACTAAGGCATTATTACGGCTACACCTATGAGGAAATTGGCGCCATGCTAGGCATCAGAACAGGAACAGTAAAATCAAGAGTCCACAACGGGATCAAAACGCTAAGAAAGGAGTGGGACCATGATGAAGAGTAAACAAGATAACCAAGAACAGGAACTTCTAACACAACTTCACAAAGACTGGCAGCAACTAGACGAACTCGGGTCACCTCCTATCCCAACCGCCCAGCAAATGCAGGAACAGCTTCATCTGGCAAAATCGGCAAAGCGCAAAGCTTTTCAAAAGGAACTCAGTATTTTCATCATGACGGCGCTTATCCTTTTAACAGCCTTTACAGCAACGATGTTTCAAGCACCAATACTATATCTCGTCATCCAAGTGTCCGCACTCGTCCTAGCACCGATTATTTTTTACATCTTGCAAAAAAGCAAAGCCAAACAGGAAGGGCGAATCCTGTCATGACGCCAGAAAAACTAGACCAACTGTACACGATTCTGCCATGGCTCATTCCTGTTCTGTTGACGCAAAGTATCATCCTGTTCATTGACGCTAAGAAAAAAGGCAGTTATGCCTGGTTCTGGGGGATTTGGGGTCTGATTCAATTCCCACTGCCGACCCTGTTCTACCTGATATTCGTATTCTACCCACATCATAAGAGACAAAAGAGGAGAGGATTGTAATGGAAAACATCAACTGGTCACTTGCCACACCACTAATCGTTTTGCAACTTATCTTAGTCATCACGGCCCTAATCAGCCTTATCCGCCAAGAACAAACAAACGGACCTAAATGGGCTTGGGCACTCATCATTCTTTTCATCACCACCATCGGCCCGATTCTTTATTTCGTAATCGGCCGAAAAAATAACTAGGGAGCGACCGGAATGTTACTTGAAATCAATAACTTAACCAAAACATTTAAACAGCACCAAGCCGTCAAAGGCATTTCTTTTCATATAGAAAAAGGAAGTTGTGTCGCACTCCTCGGTCCAAACGGCGCCGGGAAAACAACCACCCTGCAGATGCTTGCGGGACTTCTGACACCAACTTCCGGAAACATAAGCTTTTCCGAAAACAACGAAAAGGACTATCGTCACCAAATTGGCTTCCTACCGCAGCATCCTTCCTTTTTTTCCTGGATGACACCAAAGGAATATTTACAATTCGCAGGCAAACTCTCCCACCTTCCAAAGGCTCAGCTCAAAACCAAGATTGAGGAAACACTGGAGTTTGTCAGCTTAACAGACGTGAAAAATAAACGCATAGGCGGCTTCTCCGGTGGAATGAAACAGCGCCTGGGCCTTGCGCAAGCCTTATTGCACGACCCAGAGCTACTGATTCTCGACGAACCCGTATCTGCACTGGACCCAGACGGCAGACGCGACGTCTTAAAAATACTCACTGTACTAAAAAGCCGAATGACCATCCTGTTTTCCACCCATGTCCTACATGATGCAGAACAAGTTTGCGACACCGTGATCATGCTAAAAGACGGCCAAATCAAGTGGGACGGCAGCCTGGATTCGTTACGATCCGAGCATACAACCTCTGCTGTAAAAATAAAAACAGAAGAATCTCTCACTGGCCAATTAGACGGCATTCCAAGTATAGAGTCCATCGACTATCATGACACTCAAACTGCCACCATCCATGTAAACGCAACAAACTTCCGCAGCACAACCTTATTAACCAATTTGCTAGAAAACAAACTCACTCTATCACACTATGAAAAGGTGCAAGATTCCCTTGAAGACGCATATATGAAGGTGATGAACACATGAAAAACTTCACAACCCTCTTTATAAAAGAAATGCTAGAAAGCATGCGCAATGGTAAATGGATCTGGCTACCGATCGTCATCATGATTATCGGCATATCCCAGCCACTCACCAGCTACTATATGCCACAAATCATTGAATCCGCCGGTAACCTGCCAGAAGGAGCCGTCATCGAAATCCCGACTCCCTCCGGAGAAGAAGTACTTGCCGGCACACTAGGCCAATACGGCACCCTTGCCACGCTACTATTTGTGCTAGCTTCAATGAGTGCCATTTCCATCGAACGTCAAAACGGCACCCTAACACTCGTCATGGCCCGTCCTGTCCAGCCCTTTCAGTACATCCTAAGCAAATGGACAGCACAACTCGTCATTGCCCTAACATCCCTGCTACTAAGCTACGTGCTCACCTGGTACTATACCAATCTACTATTCAACAAAGTAGATTGGCACATCATGCTGGCAAGCCTTGGTGTCTACAGCTTATGGATCGTGCTGATTATCTCTGTCACCATCTTTGCAGGAACTCTGCTCCGCACCTCAGGAGGCATTGCCGGAGTGAGCGTATCCTTCCTTGCACTCTTGACTGTATCCACCGGACTCTTCACAAAATTTATGGAATGGAGCCCGGCAAAGCTAAGAGAACACGCAACTGCCATTCTCATGCAAGGAGAGCTTCTAGAGAACGGCCTGCTCGTTATTGTAGCTACACTCAGCCTTTCTCTCCTTCTTATACTTTTGGCAACCTTTAACTTTAAGAGATTTGAACAGTTTTAACTTCTATAAAAAAAAGAGTAGCTACTGGTCTTCTTTAAGAAGCCGAGCTACTCTTTGCTTTTTCTATCTCTTGTAAAAAATATTCAATGGCCCTTTGCCCCTTGAGCCTCACTACCAACTTGTCCTCTTGGTAAAAATCCAGCCTCTGTTTCATCGCCTTCTTCCTTGCACGGTAAGTGGTAATGATAAATTTTAGGAAACTCCATTCCATTCTCTCCGTACACTCCCCGCCAAGATCAGGACGCCTATTCCCAAGGTTAGTCAGCCACCTCTTTATTACACGATACAAGCAAACCCGTAACGGAAGCTCCAGATAGATGATGGTATCCGCCTTTTCAGCTCTTATATCAAAAGTAGCCGTATAGTTTCCTTCCACAATCCAAGAGTTGTGGTTTTTTAATATTGCCTGCTGCGATTGTGTAAACTCCTCCATGCTTGTCTGCACCCAGCCCGGTTTCCAAAAGAAAGCATCCAAGTGAAACACCTTTACGTCTAAAGCTTTCCCAAGTCTCGTGGCGAAAGTGGATTTCCCTGCTCCGGCTGATACCCCAATGACCATAATCCGCTGCATGTTTGGTTTCCCTCCCTTTTTGCATTAACGTTCTATGTTTAGGATATTTAGTATAGAGGAAATTAGTGGGAAAATCTAGGGGGAGGAAAGGTTTTAAAGACTTTATCTGTGAGCATTTGTCTTCTAGAAGGTCTTAATAACGGCCTTAAAGACGTCTACGATGAATACTTCACTTCAGAAAAGTCTTTATAGCGTCTATCAAGACCTTTTCATTGGAATTTTCCCCGCCAAAGTGTCTTCATAACCTTAATGAAGACACTTTTAGTAAAATTTCCGTCTTGAAACTGTCTTCATAACCATGATGAAGACACTTTCAACTAACGAAGCCGCTTGAAAGTGTCTTCATCTTACATATATTGGTGGTAAACGATGACAAAACTATCTTCTTCCTCATTGTTTTGGCACGGTTCCACCTCTACGATGACAAAATCTCCTCTTGTTCCATTGTTTTGGCATCGTTCCGCCTTTACGACGACAAAAGCTCCTCTTGTTCCATTGTTTTGGCATCGTTCCGCCACTCCAATGACAAAACCTCCTCTTTCACAAGGATTCTATCCTCGTTCCGCCCCAACTTCCCTAAAAGAAAACACAAAAAAACCAGCACTTATATAAATAAGCACTGGTTTCCCATAAATTTGCCTGGCAACGTCCTACTCTCACAGGGGGAGATCCCCCAACTACCATCGGCGCTGAAGAGCTTAACTTCCGTGTTCGGTATGGGAACGGGTGTGACCTCTTCGCCATCATTACCAGACAATTACTATTATAATATAACTTGTAGGAAAAATCAAGAAGTTTTTCAACTTTCTTGTTCCTTCAAAACTAGATAATGTGTTCATATCAAGAAATTCATATCGTTCACTTATTTCGATACTTAATTGGGTTAAGTCCTCGATCGATTAGTATTCGTCAG